>JAYOFM010000068.1:0-20774 GCA_038117225.1 Rhodospirillales bacterium | reverse complement strand
CGTACGCGGTATAGGGTTTATGACCGATACCAGCGGGACAACAAATGAACTCGGCGGCGACGCCCGCACAAGCGATGCTTTTGTCCCGGAACTGGATTTCTCCTATTTCTTCACCGACAATATTGCCGCCGAACTGATTTTGGCGACCACCAAGCACTCGGTTGAAGTCAAGGGGTCAACTTCGGGCGATCTTGATCTGGGCACCGTTTGGGCATTGCCACCGGTCTTGACCCTGCAGTATCACTTCCAGCCGAAAAGCAAGTTCAGCCCGTATATCGGTGCCGGTGTGAACTACACCATCACATATAATGCGGATAAAGGCCGCAGTGTGACGGATGTTTCATACAGTGATGAGTTCGGCTGGGCGCTTCAGGCGGGATTTGATTATGCACTGAGCGACAAATGGGCGTTTAACCTCGACGTGAAAAAAGTCTGGGTCAGCACCGACATCGTTGCCAACAACGGTGGCGTGAACGCACCCGGCACTGAACTTAATCCCTTGGTCGTTGGAATTGGCTTTGCATACAAATTCTAGTCAAAGCCATAACTGCCTCGTTTCGCTGAATTGGAAAAAACAAGAGTCGGCAATGGGTCACCAACGGCCTTCAGTGGGTCGTCAAATCCACGTTCGGTTAGCACGCTGAAACGGAAGTGAGATCGTGGATGGTGCGGGGCAAGTGTCGGTGCATCGCGGGCCTCCTGGGCCAACCATATTACACGCCTTCCGCCAAGTCACCGCCCCGACCTGGCTGAGCAGGCGGTTGCATCACTGCTCAAGTAAATCGACGTATGGCCTGCTCCCTCGTCCGGGTCCAAACGCAAAACCAATAATTCTACGTGCCCGTCGACCTCACTTAAGCCCCAAAGCCATATCTAACACCCCCTGTTTGGTTTTTGGCGGGGGGAGTTCCGTCACGAAATCGCTATCGCGATGTTAAGGACGGTTTCGCCGTCCTTAACAATCCTCACGACCAACTTGCAGTTGGATCACTTCAGAAAGAAAGCTGTCTGCAGAACCGCCACGGAGTGTGGCGGTTAGTTTCAATTGTGTCGGTGTCGCCGCCGCGTCAATTAGCCACTCGTAGACTCGCTGGGCCACTTGACCCGGTCGTCATAAGTGCTTCACCGGCCAGGTCGGTGCGCTTGCTAGTTGGTGGTGGTAGTTAATGCGTACTTCCAATCCTACGTGACGCCCATCACTGCCCATGCTGCTGGCGAGTGTTAGATTGATTACAGAAGTTGAGCGGCGGCCTGCCCCCTTCTCGATTGGCACAAGGCCCCTCTCCTCGAAACGGCAAACCATCGAAAACGGTGGGACGCAACATCACCGGCCTAAGGCGAAAGCTACGGCAGCGGGATTACCGAAAGGAGGAACGCCATGTGGTTCGCAATTCAGACATTCGGCATTACGCTTTGGGACATGTGGTGTGTCCCGTTCGGATTCGTGCCATACGGCGATCCCTACGGCGCCACTGCGGCGCTCTTCATCGCCAGCATTTTTGCTGCCATGAAGATCATCAACAGCTAGGTCGCTAAAGGCTGCTGACCACTACTGCTAAATAGGGAGGAAATCATCGGGTTATGGGGCCACAAGCATGGCCCTTCGAAAGCGGCCCGCGTGCTTCCTATGTGCTTCCTAAAATGAAAAAGGGCCTGGCCACAATAAGTTAAGCCATTGAAAATATGGCGCGCCCGGGAGGACTCGAACCCCCAACCTCCTGATCCGTAGTCAGACGCTCTATCCAATTGAGCTACGGGCGCTAAACTCCTTGCGGGAGCCACCCTCCTGTGAAGGGCGGGGGGAACTTACATCCGGGCTTCGGCAATGGCAAGGATCGGAAATTTCACCCGTTTGGCGGTCTAAGGCGCTCTAAAAACTTGGAACTTGTCGCGACTCCGGCCATTCTGTAATATCCGAGCCACGAATGGGAATGGGGGCGTTCCGTCCTTCCCTTGGGGCATAGATATGCTATACCCGAGTAGTACTCGTGGCGGAACGTACGCGCGTCGATAACAATTCGGCGGGTCGGCAACAAAAGGGCAGTCGCGCGACATGGGATTGACGAGATCTGGCACATCCATCCTGACGGCGGCACTGCTATTGTCCGCCTGCTCCTTCACCGACGACTCGCTGTGGCCGTCGCTGACCGGCGAGGACCCGGCCGGCAAGGCCACGACCGCGCAGCCGGCCCCCGCCGCGCCACCTCCGCGGCAAACGGCACAGGCATCGGCCGCTGGTGGTGTTCAAGCCGCCGCCGGCGCCGGACAGGCGGTTTCCGCCCAGCCGCAGCTCGGCAGTGGCGATTTCACGCCGCCCGGCGTGACCCCCGGCCAGGCGACCGGCACCTATGTCGGCAAACAGGTCGAGGAACTGCGCAATGATCTGCAGCGCCTGCAGGGCTCGCTCGGTCAGCAAAATGGCCAGCTGCAGCAATTGCGCACGGTACTGGTTGAGAATTCGCAGCGCTATCACGGCACCATCGCCGCGGTGAATGCGCGCCTGCAGGTCGGCACCACGCCCGGCAATCCGATCCTGGTGCAGCAGTTCAAGAGCGCCCAGTCGGACCTGGATCGCATCGCCCAGGATATCGACCGCATGAACAACCTGTTGAACGCGGTCGCCAATAATTCAACCTTGTCGACGTACCTTTCGGAATCGGCCCGCGCCGCATTCGGTGTTTCCGGCGCCGTCGACGAGGATCATCGCCAACTCGCCATCCTGGAAGACGAAACCAATCGTACCGCCGTTCTCATCGATCGCCTTTTGAAGGAAGTGACCGAGGACGTGCGTCGCCAGACCAGCTATGTCAGTTCCGAGCGCTCGAACCTCAATCTCATGTCCGCCGGTATCAAGTCGGGCGAAATTTACGGCGGCAGCCTAATTAACAAGGCCATGGCCTCGGCCGGTCCGTCCGTCGCCGCCTCTGGACCGCTCGACACCACCGGGCGGCGCCCGCTGGTCGTGGTCCGCTTTGATCGCCAGGACGTACCCTATCAGCAGGCGCTGTATTCCGCAGTCAGCAAGGTGCTGGAACGTCGTCCCAACGCCCTGTTCGATCTGGTCGCCGTGGCCCCCGCCGCGGGTGGCGCCGCGCGGGTCGCGTTGAATTCCAACAAGGCACGCCGCCATGCCGAAAACGTCCTGCGCTCGCTCTCCGAAATGGGCCTGCCGCCTGCACGTGTCGCGGTGTCGGCAAAGACGCAGCCGGGCATCAAGACCAACGAGGTGCATCTCTACCTGCGCTGACGCCCGCATCGGTATCCGATTTCAAGAAACCGGCGCTCTTTAATTGGAGTGCCGGTTTTTTTTTGCGGCTGACCCCTGGCCGGGTTCCGGGTTTAATGGCCGTGACGGAGGATATTCATGAACGACGTCCGCGAGGACATCCCGCATCGCCATGTCACCTGGGCCGACGTGCATCGCGACACCAAGGAACTGGTGCGCCGCTTGATCGGCACGGGGAACGGGCATGAGCCCTGGGTCGGTATCGTGGCCTTAACGCGGGGTGGCTTGGTGCCCGCCGCCATCATCGCCCGCGAAATGGGCATCCACGTGGTCGATACGCTTTGTATCACCAGCTACGCGGAACAGACGCAAGGCAGTATCCGTGTTCTGAAGACACCGGAAGATGCCATGGCCAACGGCGGTGCCGGCTGGCTGCTGGTCGATGATCTGGTTGACACCGGCGCCACCGCCGCCGAGGCACGGCGCCTGCTTCCGAAGGCCCACTTCGCCACCGTCTATGCCAAGCCGCAAGGGCTGGCACACGTGGATACTTACGTGCACGATGTAGCACAGAATGTTTGGGTGTTCTTTCCGTGGGATACGGAACCGCGCTACGTGGCACCGCTGGCGCCCAAGGAATCCTAGTGGGATCAGCCGCCGGTAACGGTGATATCGACCTTGTTCGCATAAAACGCCAGGTGCTCCCTGATCGCGGCGACCGCTTCGATAGGCGCGGCGTAACTCCAAACCACGTTCACCAGTTCGTCACCACCGCCAACGATGCTGAAGTACGACGCGGCGCCCTTGAATGGGCAATGGGTGGCGTGATCGGTCGGCGTCAATTCATCCATGCGAGCATCGTCGCGGGGGATATAAAACACTGCCGGATACGCCCCTTCGCGCAAACACAGAGCACGGGATGATTCGGCGATCACGCGCCCGCCGACGCTGACACGGACGACGCCGGCATGCGGCTCAATGGCGATACGATGGGCGGAACCGAGATCAGTCATGCCCACAGGGTCGATCGTCGCGCCGTCGCTTGTCAAGGTGTCGGCGAGGCCTCAGTCCACGCCCTCCACGTCATGTTCCAGCCGGTGTTCCAATTCCACTAGGTCAGCGGGCAGCGGCATGCCGGTCGCCTTGATCTGGTCGAGCAATTCACGAAGCCGCATGTGGACCTCGTGCGCGTCCTCGGGCTTGGTCTCCATTTCGTCGACGGCGAGGTTGATGGCGGTCATCAGATCATGGAAATCCATGGTGTCTCCTCCTGTTTCACTCATGTTGACCGGATCAGCGGCCAAGGGAAATGACCGAGGTCAATGTTCGGTCCTTGCGGCCGCTGTTTCCGACATCGATAATCCTGGAAACAAGGGAGAACACCATGAGCGGCGACGTTTATCGGCTCTATGCCATCAAATACGGCACCCATCACCGCAAGAAGCAGGACAACTTCACCGCTCCCGTCGATCTACACGACGAACCGACGACCATCGATTACTTCGTCTGGGCGGCGGTGTCGGATAGCCGTACCTTCGTCATCGATACCGGCTTCGACCATGTCGCGGCGAAAGCTCGGGGGCGTGATCTTTTCCGCTCGGTCGATGATGGCCTCCGCTTGATCGGCATCGAGGCATCAGAGGTCGAAGACGTCATTATCACCCACATGCATTATGACCACGGCGGTAATGTGGACCTATTCCCCAAGGCGACGTTCCACATCCAGGATTTGGAGATGAGCTACGTCACCGGCCGCCACATGCGCCATCCCTATCTACGCAATTCCTACAACGTCGACGACGTGGTCGAAATGGTGCGCGCCCTCTACGGCAACCGCGTCACTTTCCACGATGGCGACGCCACCCTGGCGTCGGGTCTGTCGGTCCATCTGATCGGCGGCCACACCATGGGTCTGCAGTCTGTTCGGGTGAATACCCAGCGGGGCTGGGTCGTCATCGCCTCCGATGCCATGCACCTTTACGATAATCGCGAAACCGGAAACCCGTTCCCCATTATCTACAAGGCACCAGACATGATGGCCGGCTGGCAGACGCTTCGCGGCCTCGCCGATTCCGAAAATCATCTGGTGCCCGGGCACGACCCGCAGGTGGTGCAGCGCTACCCCGCCGTGTCCGATGAACTGGAAGGCATTGCCATCCGGCTTGATGTGGATCCGATCTAAGCCGGCACCGGCACGTTATCGATCAGCCGGGTCTGACCCAACCGAACGGCGCCCAGGACACGGCCAGGATAACCCGGCCGCAAATTTTCGCTCAACGTCTCAGCGTCGCGCACGGTGACATATTCAACTTCAGCGAAACCAGCCGACAGGATCGACTGGGTCGCCGCCGCGCTCGCCGAAACCGGATCGTCGCCTGCCGCCACCGCGTCGGCCAGCGCCACAAGGGCCGCATGGAATGCCGGTGCCTGGGCCCGTTCGTCGGCGGAAAGGTAGGCATTACGCGACGACAGCGCCAAGCCGTCGGCATCACGCACAGTCTCGCCGCCAACAATCTCAACAGGCAGGTCAATATCGCGCGCGAGGCAACGGATGACCAGCAGTTGCTGATAATCCTTCTCGCCGAAAATCGCTTTGTCGGGCATTGCCTGCACCAGCAGCTTGGTGACCACGGTTGCGACCCCGGTGAAGAATCCGGGCCGATATTCCCCTTCGAGAATATCGCCTAAGCCGTCCACGTGGACCCGGGTGGCGAAACCATCGGGATAAATTTCATCGACGGTGGGCACGAACAACAGTTCGACACCGGCGGCCGAGAACATTTCCACGTCGGCGGCTTCGTCGCGCGGATATTGCTGCAGGTCTTCCCTGGGGCTGAACTGCTTTGGGTTGACGAACAACGTGGCGATCGCGTGGTCGGCCTCGGCGATGGCACGCCGGACCAGTGACAGGTGCCCATCGTGCAACGCTCCCATGGTCGGCACCAACGCCGTCGATTCACCGGCCCGGCGCCATACGCGAAGCCGAGAGCGATAATCCGAAACGGTGCGAACGATCTCCATGGTATTGACCATCGCCTATACGGACGTCGGCTTTTCGACGCCGAAGCAGTGCTCCAGGCCCGGAAAACGACGCTGGCGAACATCGTCCGCATAGGCACCGGCCGCTTCCTCGATCAGCGCGCCGGCGTCGGCATATTTTTTTACGAACTTCGGCGTGAAGTCGGCGAACAGACCAACCATGTCTTGGGTGACGAGAATCTGCCCGTCGCAGGCCGGCGAGGCGCCGATGCCGATGGTCGGAATTTCGACCCGCTCGGTCATGGCTCGGGCAACCGGTTCGATAGTGCCCTCAATAACCAGCGCGAAGGCACCGGCGGCGGCTACGGCTTCCGCGTCGGCCATGACCTCGCGCGCGCCCTCGTCGCCCTTGCCTTGGATCTTGAAGGCACCGCGATGTTCGGCTTTTTGCGGCAGCAGACCGACGTGGCCGAGTACCGGCACGCCGGAGGCGACAATGGCGCGGATGGTCGGCGCAAGATTGACGCCACCTTCCAATTTCACCCCGTTGCAACCGGTTTCGGCCATCACCCGATTAGCCGAGGCCACCGCCTGGTAGGTTGATGTCTCGTAGCTGCCATGCGGCAAATCGACGATGACGCAGGCGCGCTGGCTGCCCCGCATCACCGCCTGACCGTGCGCGATCATGGTATCGAGTGTAACCCCGCGGGTAGTTTCCAGGCCGTAGATTACCATGGCCAGCGAATCGCCGACCAGCATCAGGTCGCAATGCGGATCGAGGCTCTTGGCCATCGGCGTGGTGTAAGCGGTCAGGCAAACCAGCGGTTCGCCGCCCTTGCGTCGGCGGATGGCGTCGGCATCGCGGCGCGTGATGGTTTCGCTGCTACTCACCGTCGCCTCCGTCCAATGACGCTGTCGTGGCGTGATGCCGATGAACCGCCGGGACGGGGCATCGGATGCTGCAGCGACTTATAGCGCGCCGTCGGCCATCGGTCATCCCCAGTGATCATTCCGTGGATAAATCGAAACCCGGGGATAACTCAAATAAACGCCTGCCACGGGGCGTTATTTCGTGGCTAACCCTGTGCGCAACACGGCGGAAAACTCAACAACAAGAAATTCCATAAATAATTGTAATAAATATATAATTTATCAGGAATTTCACTGGAGATCCTTGCATGCCATCGACCGTGCCGTCGCTGTTCCCCGATCTCGCAGCCAATGCCGCCGTCACCGGTGATCGCGAGGACACGGCGTCGCTCCGCCACGCGACGGGAATCGTCCCCGCCCAGGGCATCCGCGAGTTGTTACGGGACAAGCACGTGCAGTCCCTTGACCCCATGGGCGAGGACCAGATTCAGCCGGCAAGCCTTGATCTGCGCCTCGGTGATGTCGCTTATCGGGTACGGGCGAGTTTTCTGCCCGGCGTCGGCGAGACGGTCGCGGACCGGCTGCGGCTCTATGCCATGCACAAAGTGGATCTGCGTGGCGGTGCCCTGTTCGAGAAGAACTGCGTCTACATCGTGCCGCTGATGGAATGCGTGCATTTCGGCAAGCGCATGTCGGGCTTCGCCAATCCGAAAAGCTCGACCGGACGACTCGACGTGTTCGTGCGCCTGATCACCGACGGCGGCGCCGAACGGGCGGCGGAATTCGACCGCGTACGCGAGGCCTATAAGGGGCCATTGTACGCGGAGATTTCGCCGCGCGCCTTCAGTGTCATCTTGAATTCCGGGGATCGTCTTAACCAATTGCGCGTCCGGCGCGGCAATCCGACGGCATCGGATTCGGCCATGCGACGTCTTGACGACGCGGTCGGTCTGACCGATGCCCATGTCAAACGTATCGATGGCGGACTGCCGATAACCGCCGATCTTTCCGGCATCGATGGTGAACCGGTCATCGGCTACCGCGCCAAGCCACACGCCGGCGCCATCGAGATGGCCAAGGCCGGCCACTATGCCATCGACGACTTCTGGGACCCCATTTCGGCACCGCGCAGTGGTGGCTTGATTCTCAATCCTGGAGATTTCTAAATCTTGGCATCGCGTGAGCGCGTCCGCGTGCCGCCCGACCATGCCGCCGAGATGGTGCCCTACGACACCCTGGTCGGCGAATTTCGCGTTCATTATGCCGGTTTCTTCGACCCCGGCTTCGGTTGGCGCGACGATGGCGACACTGGTACTCGGCGGTGCTTGAGGTGCGCTCGCACGAGGTGCCCTTTGTGCTTGAAGACGGCCAAGTCGTCGGCCGGTTGGTCTATGAACGCTTGACCGAAGTACCGGATAAGCTTTATGGCGCCGGCATCGGGTCCAACTATCAGCACCAGGGACTGGCGCTGGCCAAGCAGTTCCGCCGGGGTAACCGACCCACGGCGGGTTCCCGTATCAAAGAGATTCCTCGTTGCCTCGTTGGCGCCATATTAGGGCGCCACAGTCGTTCTGGTCGACGACCATGCGAGGGGGGTACAAAGTCGATCACCGTCGGAGTAGCATGCGCGCCATGAAATCATTCGTTTCCGTTACTGCCGTCCCAATGATCGCTTTCGCCGTCGTCGCATGCGCGCCGGAAGAGCCACCCGTCATCGCGGCACCGCAAACGCAAACGAGCACGCCACCCCCGTTGGCCAAGAAACACATGGCCGCGACGGCCGACCCCCGGGCCAGTACCGCCGCGCGGAACATCATGCGACAGGGCGGCAGCGCCATTGATGCTGCCATCGCCGCGCAAATGGTGTTGGCCCTGGTTGAACCACAATCCTCCGGCATCGGCGGCGGCGGGTTCCTATTGCACGGTAGCGCAGTCACCGGCGCGGTCGACAGCTACGATGGCCGCGAAACCGCCCCGGCCGCCGCGAAACCAAGCATGTTTCTCGGGCCCGGCGGACGCCGTCGTGGATTCAGCGATGTCGCCTTCGGTGGTCTCGCGGTCGGCGCGCCGGGTGTCCTGCGCATGCTCGAAATGGCCCATCGCGACCACGGCAAGCTGGCCTGGGCGACACTGTTCGAGCCGGCCATCCGACTTGCCGAGGACGGCTTTGACATCTCCCCGCGACTGGCGCGCTCCATTGCCGGCACCGTTGATCTCAAGGTCGACCCGGCCACCCGCGCCTATTTTCTCGACGATCAGGGCAAGGCGTTGAAGGCGGGCACCCGCATTACCAATGCGCCGCTGGCTCGGGTTCTGCGCGAAGTGGCCTCGGGTGGCGCCGACGCTTTCTATTCTGGCCGCATCGCCGACGATATTGTCGCCACGATTCACGACTCCGTCCGCAATCAGGGCACCCTGACACGCCGAGACCTCGCGGGTTACCAGGCGAAGAAGCGCCCGGCGGTGTGCCGGCCCTATCGGGTTTGGCTGGTCTGTGGCATGGGACCGCCGAGTTCCGGTGGCGTCACCGCCCTGCAAATGCTGGGCATGCTGGAACCATTCGACCTGGCTGCCCTGAAACCGTTCTCAGCCGAAGCCGTCCATCTGATCGCGGAAGCCGGGCGGCTCGCATTCGCCGATCGCAACGTCTATATCGCCGACCCGGACGTCATCCCGGTGCCGACCGGGGGCTTGCTCAACCCGGGATATCTTCGCGCCCGTGCTGGCGAGATCAATCCCGGGAAAGCGCTCGACTGGGCCAAGCCCGGCATGCCCGGTCTGACAAGTGCCTGGAACTTCGCGCCGGATGATCACCAGGGCGGGCTATCGACCACCCACATGAGCATCGTCGATGGCGCCGGTAACGCGGTGTCCTTTACCTCATCGATCGAGCGCAGCTTCGGCGCCCGCATCATGACCAACGGTTTTCTGCTCAACAATCAACTGACCGATTTCGCGTTCTCGCCGGAGCGAAATGGCGCGCCTGTCGCCAACGCACCAGGGCCAGGCAAGCGCCCGCGAAGTTCCATGGCGCCGACCCTGGTGTTCGACAGCGCCGGCAAGCTGGTGTTGAGCGTCGGTTCCCCCGGCGGCTCGCGCATCATCGGCTACGTGGTCAAGACGCTGATCGCCGCGCTCGACTGGAACATGCCGATCCAGGACGCCATCGCGGCACCGAATGTGGTCAATCGCAACGGCGCCACCGAGGTCGAGTACGATACCGTCCTGATAAGGGAAAAGGGTCGGCTCGAGACCATGGGCCACAATATTCGCCTGTCGCGCATGCACAGTGGATTGCAGGCGGTCATGCGAACACCGGGCGGCCTTGCCGGTGGCGCGGATCCAAGACGTGAAGGCGTCGCGCTCGGCGACTAAGACAAAATCAGCCGCCGAGGAAGTCGTCGCGAAGCGCGCGGCGTATGTCGACGAACACCGGACCCCAGGCACCGAAACGGCGCTGGCGGAACAGTCGCATGGACGGATACCAAGGGGTGTCACGGCGTCCCAGCATCCAGCGCCAATCCGGCGGGAACGGCAACGCCACCCACACCGGCTTGCCAAGCGCGCCGGCCAGGTGCGCGACCGCCGTATCCACGGTGATGACGAGATCAAGCTGCTGAATGACGGCGGCGGTTTCGGCGAAGTCCTTCAGCCGCGAGCCGATATCCGTGACCAGAGCCTCCGCCCCGGCTTCCGCGACCTCGGCGATCGGCCGCCCCTTCTGCAAACTGAACACGCTGATGCCCGCGAGTCCCAACAGATCAACGAAATGAGTGAACGGGCATGAGCGGTTGCGGTCGTTCTGATGAGTCGGCTTGCCAGCCCAGGCAATGCCGATTTTCTTGATGCGGCCGAGCGACGCCGGCAGTTGCACCGGATGCAGCTCGGGCGGATGGATGTAGGGCATTTTCGCGGGAATGGCGTCTTGCGTCACGCCGAGCAAGCGGCCCAACGACAGCATCGGTACATAGAGATCGAAATCGGGTAACTGCGCGCCCTTGTCGATGACCTTGTCGACACCTTCGAGGGTGGAGAACAAGCCGGTCAATTCGGGCTGCGCCTCAACCACGACGGTACCGCCGAGCGCCTTGACGGCCGGCAGGAAGCGGGCGAACTGGATCATGTCGCCGAAATCCTGCTCCTGGTGGACCAGCAATGTCTTGCCCTTGAAATTGCCGCCATCCCACAACGGCTGCGCGAAATCACGGGGGGGGCTGCGATCCAGTTTCCAGCGCCATTCGTACTCCTCGAACCCGGCTTCCAGATCCCCCTTCTGCAGCAACGCCAACGACCGGTCCCAATGGCAATCCACGTGCTCCGGATTGAGCGTCAGGGTACGATCGAAGCAGCTCAGGGCGGCGGCGCCTTCACCGAGGTCGCGCAGCACCAAACCAAGATTGTAGAACGCCTCTGGACTGCTTGGCGCCAGTTTGACCGCCTGCTGGTGGCTTGCCTTGGCGACGTCGAGCCGGCCCAGTTCGCGCAAGGCGTTGCCCATGTTGGAGTAGACGCCGGAATTGTTGGGGCGCAGCGATAATGCCCGGCGATAACACGCGATCGCGGCTTCCAGTTTGCCTTGGGCGCGCAACGCCACGCCGAGATTATTATACACGTCGGGCAGCCGTGGATTGAGCATCAGCGCCTTGCCGTAGCCCTTCACGGCCTCGTCGAGGCGGCGCGCCCGATGATGTTCGGCGGCCGCCTGAAAGGCCCGCATGGCCTCGCGCTCGCGCAGCGCCGCGCGCTGTTCCTCGGGCATGCTGCGCCACGCTTCGAGAGCCGCCGGATCGACCTGCGGCCGCTCCGGCGTCGTCAGGCCTTCATCCTTGGGCGCATCGGATTTCGGCGTCGGCTTGAAGGCGGCTTTCTTCGCCACCTTCTTCACCGCCACCTTGGGGGGATCGGGTTTGAATGCCGCTTTTTTTACGACCCTACTCGCGGCTTTGGGCGCGGCTTTCTTGACGGCTTTCTTTACCGGTGCCTTGGCAGCCGACTTTACGGATTTCCTGGCGCCACCGCCCGCCATCGTTGATTTTGCCATTAGCGTCCCCCCGGGATGCCTCGGTTCCCGTGACCGGCGGCCATATTGCGACCTTGTATCGACGAGGGCAAGCCCGCGCCCGCGCCTTGTCGATTAGAGAATATCGAGAACGCTTATCGGCGGACGGCCAATGGCCGCCTTGCCCCCGAGGACCGCGATCGGCCGCTGCATGATGCGCGGATGATCGTGAATGGCACGCACCAGCGCGTCCTCATCGAGCGCGTCGGGGTCGACGCCTGCCTCCTTGGCTTCCTTGCGGCGCACGATGTCCTTCGCCGGCAGGTCGAGCATTCCAAGAATGCGTTTGAGTTCGTTGACGCTGGGCGGCGTTTCCAAATAGTCGACGATGGCCGGCTCAACCCCGTTCTGCTGCAACAGGACAAGCGTTTCGCGGGATTTGGAACAGCGCGGATTATGGTAGAGGGTCACGTTCATCAGCTCTTCTCCTCGGGCACTTGCGATGAATTGTTAGGCACACCGGACGCCAACGGGTTGAAGATTTCCGGCGCCACGCCGGGCAGGGATTCCACATAGAGTGATTGACTGGGAAACGCGAAGCCTGTCCCCGCCTCGGCGATGATGTCCATGACCCGGTAGGCCAGTTGCTCCTTGACCTGCAACATTTCGGACCAGACCGTGGTGCGGGTGAAGCATGACAACAGGATATCGATCGATGATGGGCCGAAGCTGTCAATTCGGACGTAGTTGTTAACCTCACCCTGCGGCGCGAAGTCCTCGATCTCGCTAATGTAGGCGTCGATGGCGTCGCGAATCTGGCGCAACTGGTCGGTCGTCGTGCGGTATTCGACACCGATGCGCCAGTAGATACGGCGATGCGTCGCCTGGCTGAAATTGGTCACCGCGGTGTCGGAGAGCTTGGCGTTCGGCACCAACACCGGCGCCTTGTCGAAACGGCGGACCACGGTTGAACGAAATCCGATGGATTCCACGGCCCCCTCGACGACACCCTCGACGTGAATCCAATCGCCCTTCTTGAAGCGTTTTTCGCCGAGGATCAGGATACCGGCGATGAGGTTCTTGAACAGGTCCTGGGCTCCCAGCGCGACGGCAACGCCAAACAATCCGGCCCCGGCAATAATCGGACCGACCTGAATACCCCAGATCTGCAAAATCGTCGCGGACCCGACCAGGAGCACCGCGACCTTCAACGCCTTGGTCAGCCAATCAAGCAGTTCATGCGTGAAAACCCGTTCCAGATGGCGCATCGCCTTTGCCGCCGGTTGCACCAACCGCCAGAACGCCCAGAATATGATGAAGGCGATCATCGAGCGGACAAGATTGTCACCAATGTCCTTAAACACGTCTTCCACTTTTAGATACTCGAAGGCGACAAACGCCCCCAGCGCGACGGGCACGAATCGCATGGGTTCTTCCAGCGCCGCGATCACCGCGTCGTCGAAGTTGGTGCGCGTGCGCCGGGCGACGGCGCGCAGCCAGGCCAGTGCGAACCGCGTGAACAGACCGCGCAGCACGAAGAAGGCGGCCATGATCAGCAGCGCCGTCACGATGCGGCCGATATCGATGCCGAACAGGCCGCGGTCCCAGACGTCGACGACCAGTAGCCAGAAATCGTTGAGACCTTGCATGCGATTCCTCGAATGCCCAGTGGCGGCCGAACAGCGACCTTGGAGAATGGTCCTGAGATAGCCCTATCGCCAGCCGGATTCAATGCCTGGACTCTACGCCTCCAACCCGCATTCCACCAAAAGCGCCTCCGCCTCCGGGGCCTCGACAATGCGCCGGGCAATTTCGTATCCGAAACCGGCGCGGGCGAGGACCGCCAGGTCCTTGTCGCGCCGCTCCTGGCGTGCCTCGGCGGGGGCAAACGGGCCGAGCCGGCGGCGCCGCGCCAATCGGACGGCGGCCTGAAATTCCGGGTCCTCGGCGCCGTCGTCCGCGTGGTGGCGGGCCAGCGCGGCGGCGGCGACGTCCGACGTGATGCCTTTCTCGCGCAGCCGCGCGTGGATCAGCCGCGTCGACGCGCCGCGTCCGCGCAATCCGCGCACCCGCGCTTCCGCGTAGGCGTCATCATCGACGAGACCGAGGCGCTGGTAGCGCGCGATGATCTCCTCGATTGCCTGTGCGCCCTCCTCCGGGTCCGTGTCGTGGGCCATGGCCGAACGATGCACCTTACGCATCAAAATCCGGCGCAGATTTTCCGCCGAGGTGGAAAAGCGCGCCAGATAATGCTCCGCCGCATTTTGCAAATAGCGGCGGGTGGCCTTGCGGGGGGCCCGTTGCTGACGTCCGGATGGCGGCATGGCGTGTAGGTCCGGCTGCTGCGTTGGCAATGGCGTTGTACACACTTTATATAGAGTGGCCGCGCGTCCAAAGCGCGACGGCTCGAAGGAAATCAGCATGGCGCAAGTACCGCAACGGATACCGACCTCCAACCTGATCGGATTCTGGACCCTTTACGCCCGCGAGGTGCGGCGTTTCATGAAGGTGCATACGCAGACCGTCGCCGCCCCCGTGGTGACGACACTGCTGTTCCTCGCCGTGTTTACGCTCGCCCTCGGCCGCGACCGCGCCGCCGTCGCCGGCGTGGTCTATTCGGATTTCCTGGCGCCCGGCCTGATCATGATGGCGATCGCCCAGAACGCCTTCGCCAACACCTCGTCCTCGCTGATGACCGCCAAGGTACAGGGCAACATCGTCGATACGCTGATGTCGCCGCTGACGGCGCAGGAACTGACCGCCGGCATGGCGCTTGGCGGCGTCACCCGGGGCCTCGTGGTCGGCCTCTCGGTCACCATCGCCATGCTGATCGTCGTCGGACTGCAGGTGCACAGCATCGCGTTCATTCTCTATCACGCGGTCATGGCCTCGTTGATGCTGTCGCTGCTCGGCCTGATGGGCGCCATCTGGGCGCCCAAGTACGACCATATCTCCGCCATCAACAGTTTCGCCATCACGCCGCTGGCGTTTCTGTCGGGCTCCTTCTATTCCATCGAACGGCTGCCCGAGACCGCGAATCTGGCGGCGCAGTTCAATCCCTTCTTCTACATGATCGACGGTTTCCGCTACGGCTTCATCGGCCACGCGGACGGCTCATTGACGATCGGCGTCGTCCTGCTCGCCGTCGCCAACCTGGCGCTGTGGTGGATCACCGTGTGGATGTTCAAGTCGGGCTACAAGCTGAAGGCCTAGGTACACTATTACCGTCGGGCCGCTAGCGGCCCCGCCAGTAATCCCGCCAGCAGGCGGCCGCAGATCAGATCGCCTTCGTCGTAATATGCGGCCTGGTGCAACAGATTCATGGTGCCGATGGTTCGGCCGTTGACGCGCACCGGCACATTAAGGACGGATTCCAGGCCGAGCCCGAGGATGAGTTGGTGATCATCGAAGTGGGCGCGAATGTCTTCGACGGTGCGGCCGATGTATGGCTGGCCCTGTTCCAACACCAAGCGCCCCCAGGCCGTGTCGCGCTTTTCCTTGCGTCTCCCCGTGGGGTAGGCGTCGGGGCGGCTGGAATAGAGCCGTTCCACCTGCACGGCGTCGGCGTGGAAGGCCATGATGGTGAATAACTCGTGACCGATGTAACTGGCGGCGGCCTCGGCGATAGCAACGAAGGCGGCGCTGTCATCCTCGGCCTCGGCCAGCGTTTCCACGAGCACCGAAAAGTCGGCGACTGTCGGCAGGGGGCGGGCCGGTCTGGTCATTCGTGTCGGTCCGTTCCGGTGAGTGTCAATCGATGCGATGCGGATAGCGGACGTTCATGGGGATTTCCATGAGATCGCGGCCGACGATGATGTTGCCCTCGTAGACGGCGCGCATCTCCTGCACCAGCCGTTCAAGGACGCCCGGTTCATCTAGCATGGGGATGAAGTGGGTCAGCACCACCGTCTTGGCGTTGGCGCGGCGGGCGATTTCGGCGATATCCATGTGGCTGCCGCTGGCTTGGCGATAGCCGACGCTGGGTTCCATGCCGCTGGCGAAGTGGCACATGTGAATCAGCACGTCGCAATCGCGCGCCAGGTCGACCATGCTGTCGGGCACGCCACCGCTGTCACCGGAATAGACCAGCACGCCGTCATCGCATTCCAGTCGGTAACCCACGCAATCCAGGATCGGCTGGAAATGCGCCGCCTCGCCGACGGTGATGCGCCAGGCTTCGCCTTCGATGACGTCACCGGGGGCCACTTCGGTAATTTCTGGCATCGGCTTGGGTCGCGGCAGGACGCCGCCGCGTGAAACGAAAACGTCGAGGCTGGCCTGATGGCTGACCCGAGATTCGATGTCGAGGCCGAAGGCGCCATCCTCGCCAAGCAACCGCTCGGTGATGCGGGCCAGCGGCTGCGGGCCGAACACCTTGAGTTCGGGTATCCTGTTTCGGACAAAGCCTGCGAGCACCTGTTGATACCGCCCGGAACCGTCGGCACCGTATGGGATGTGAAAGATTATTCCATCCACGACAAACCATCGCTGTTCCAACGTTTCGAGATGCCGCCTGGACACCGGCCGATGGAGATTTCGGAAAATCTCATGCACTAGACAGCTATCGGGCATGACTTTTTTCGCTGCGAAAGTCGTCCACATCGTTAACATCAAGAGCAAACAGGAGAGGATACCGATCATGAGACTATTACTTCCCGCGATCATGGCGCTTGGCCTGCTGGCCGGCCCCGCACAAGCCGACTGGCAACCGAAGGGGCCGATTAAATTCTGGATCGGCTTCGGCGCCGGTGGCGGCACCGATACCCAGGCCCGCACCCTCGCCGGTGAACTGGAAGCGCTGAAGGGCTGGCGCATCATTCCCGAGAACAAGGCCGGTGGCGGCGGCACCGTGATGGCCGCGCAACTGAAAAACGCGCCGAAGGACGGCCAGACGGTCGGCCTCGCCATCAACACCACGTTCGATTTCGCGACGCTGAAAAACGAAAACATCAGCATCGATGACTTCACCTACATCACCACCACGGCTGGCTCGCAGACCGGCATCCTGGCCCGCGCCGATACCGGCTGGAAGAGCCTCGACGACATGGTCGCCGCGGCCAAGGGCGGCACCAAGATCGTCTGGGCCAACTGGGGCGCGCTGGTGCAAGCGGGTTCCCAAGTGGTCGCCGACAAGATGGGCATCAAGGTCAATCACCTGAAGATGAAGGGTGGTAAGGCCACCCTCAACACCTTGGTCGCCAAGGACGCCAACGTCGCCTGGGGCGGCGGCGTGTAGCGGGGTCTGGTGGCCGCCGGCGAGGTGGTCATCCTGGCATCCGCCGAGGACAAGCCGCTGGTGCAGGCACCCAAGGGCAAGACGCTGAAGGACTACGGTATCAACCATTACTTCGGTTTCCAGTTCATGCTGGCCGGCCCCAAGGGCATGGATCCGGCCGCCGCCAAGGCGATCGGCGATGCCATCCAGCAGGTTCTATCGAACCCGGAATCGAAGACGGCGAAGTTCATCGCCAAGCAGTACCCCCCGGGCCCGCTGCTGATTTCCGGCGCCGCCTTGGAAAAGACCCTGCGGACCAATCTCGCGAACAACAAAGCGCTGCTGAAGTAGCGGCCGCGGCGGCATCGTGAGCACCGCCGACCGACACCGACACCCGGCACCGAACCCGTCTCCCAATGTTTGGGATCTCGGGTTCGGTGCCGCCGTGTTGGCCCTGGCGGCGGCGGCGTTGTTCATCTGGTTTCCCCGCGATATCCGGGGCGCCTTCATCGATATTGGGACCGGCGGCAATCCGGAACCGGGCGATGCCTTCTTCCCGGTTCTGCTGGCCTCGGCGCTGTTCATTCTCGGCGGCGTCCACCTGGTTGCATCGGCTCTCGGCCGCACGTCGCCGCCGCCGGACGGGGACGACGCACCCGGCCGATTGACCCTCGGCAATCTGCGTTTCTTCGCGTTGTTTCATGTCATCGTCTTCATCGGCATGGCCGTCATGTACTGGCTCGGCCCGCTGATCGTCGACGCCCTCAACGGGGTCGGTCTGTTCGACGCCAGCTATCGCCAACTGGTCGATACGGTGCCCTACAAGTACATCGGCTACGGCGTCGGTGGGCTGTTGATGACCCTGGTCCTGGTCGCCTGGTCGGAAGGTGGGCTCAGGCGGCGTTCCCTCTATACGGTGGCTTTCGTTCTGGTCGGCGCCATCGTGATCTTCGACGTGATGCTCTCGAACGTGCCGTTGCCTCCCAATGCCAACTATTAGCGCCCAGGCCTGAGCGGATGGAACTCGTCCTCGACTACGTCGCGCGTGGCATCATGGACGTCTTTCTGACCGCCGACGGCGGTTTCGACTGGTTGCCGTTGGTCATGGTCTTCGTCGGCCTCATCCTCGGCATCGTCATCGGCGCCACCCCGGGGCTCAACGGGCCGTTCGCCATGGCGATCTCGCTGCCCATCCTGATTTCCGTCTTCGGCGTCAATGATGACGCGCTGCTGCCGATCCTCGGTTTTCTCATCGGCATCATGAAGGGGGCGACCCTGGGCGGCGCCGTCCCGGCCATCTTGTTCAACACGCCGGGCACGCCGGATGCCTTCCTGACCACCCTGGACGGCCACCCCATGGCGCAGCAGGGCCAGGGCATGAAGGCGCTGAAGATCGCCCATTTCAGTTCCGTCACCGGCGACACCTTCAGCGACATGGTGCTGTTTCTGACCGCCCCCGTGCTTGCGGTCTTCATCGAAAGTGTTCTCGACCTGCCGGAAAAGGCGGCGCTGATCATCCTGTCGCTGTCGTTCATGGCGGCGGTGTCCGGCCGCTCGGTTACCAAGGGTCTGGCCGTTGGCGCCCTCGGCATGTTGCTGGCCCTGATCGGCTCGACCTTGTCCGGCAACGGCCCGCGCATGACCCTGGGCATTCCCGCCCTCGGCAACGGCCTGCCATTGACCTCGGCCATCCTCGGCGTGCTTGTCCTCAGCGAGGTCCTGGTCGGCATCGAACAGGCGACCCGCGACCGCTTTTCCCGGATCTCGGCGCTGACCCAGTACCCGGACGCCGACAATTCATTCGGCTGGAAGGACATCAAGCAGATCATGCCGCGGGTTTTCTCGTCGGCGGCGATCGGCACCATAGTCGGCGCCCTGCCGGGCGTCGGCACCACCCTCGCCGCGACCCTCGGCTATGACGCGGCACGGCGGCTGTCCAAGCACCCGGAAAAATTCGGCACCGGCCTGCCGGAGGGCGTCGCCGCCACCGAGGCGGCCAATTCGGCGGTGTCCGGCGCCAATCTGATCCCGGTCTTGAGCCTGGGCATTCCCGGCAACTTCGCCGCCGTGTTCATCATCCTGGCGGTCGAATCGGTGGGCAATTTCACCCTCGGGCCCTCGGTCTTCCGGTTCACCGAGATCAAGGTCATCGAGGACTACGGCACCATCATCAACAAGGATCTTGTGGTCGCCTTCGCGATCTTCACGATGATGGTGCTGGCCAACATCTTCAACTGGACGGTGGGCGGCTGGGTCATCCGGTTTCTCGGCATCCTGGCGCGGATTCCGAAGTCGTTGATGCTGCCGATCGTGCTGCTGATCACCATGACCGCCGTCTACGCCCAGGACGGCGGTTTCCTCGCCATCTGGGTGGTGCTCATTTTTGGCGCGCTGGGATATCTGCTGCGCAAGCTCGACGTTTCCATCCTGCCCTTCGTCATCGGCTTCATCCTGGCGCCCCGGCTGGAGGAACTGGTGCGCGGCGGCTATTCGGCGTCCGGCGGCGACGCCCTTTTCCTGTTGAAATCGCCGCTGGCACTGATTTTCCTGGCCACGGCGGTGGCCATCGTCATCATCGCCGGCCGCCGCACGGACCGGCTCAGCGCCTAGGCCCGTCCGGCGCGGGGCGGGCCCGAGGACGCGCCGCCCCCCGCCGACGCTGACCGACCGGGCGTGAAGACGAGCCACCGAACGCCGAGCCCGTGACATCTGGAAACGGTAAACCCCGCCTTTAACCCACTTTCACGGCGATTGCAGGCCGGTAAAATGCAGATGTCAGCAGGTCAACCCATTGAAAAAAAACAATACCGGCCCTTTTGGGTCGAAAAATGTCAGCATTTGTCAGCAATTGTCAGCATTTTACCGGTTTGACGGGCGCCGAACGAACCTCGCGCGGCGCCCGAATCCATCCGGCGCCACCGACATGGGATACTTCTTCACAATGAAAACAGCATCGTCCCGGCAGCCTTGAAACAAACCAGGAACATAGATAATATAATGGCCCTGCGCGAATTTGCAAGGGGCAAGAAAGACCGACCACCGCGACCACCGAGCCGGCGCGCTCAGTGGTGAAGTGAAACGGTTCGCACCGGTCGCAAGCGGTCAAACGGGTGCGAGCAACGAGAAGGCCCTGACGGGCCTTGGCAAAAATGATCACGGAGGACACCGAGGGGGCACGGAGACCACGCACATGTTGGGGTCACGCACATGTTGGGGTCACACACATTATGGGGTCAGGTCTTGAATCATCGGGTCACACACATGTTGGGGTCAGATCTTGAATCATCAGTTTTTCCGTTCCCAATCCTTGATGATCCGGCTCACCGACGAGTAGTGCAAACCAGCCCAGCCGGCGATGTCGCGCATGGTGTAACCGTGGTCCCGATAGGCGGCGGTCATCCAGACGCCGCGCGCGCCGGCGCGTCCGGCCAATGCGGCCAGGCCGGGCCGTCCCAGGTGGCGTTGCGGCGCCGGAACTTCCGGGG
>JAYOFM010000067.1:0-20807 GCA_038117225.1 Rhodospirillales bacterium | reverse complement strand
TGCCAAAATCACCCAAAAAATGTCAGCATATGTCAGCATCTGTCAGCATTTCGTTTGCTGCACTGCCAAATTCAGCCGCCACGAAAAAGGGGGCGGGGCGTCGCGAAATTCCACCCACAATAAACTCTCCAATAATGCATGGAACAAAAATAGAACATAATTAGGGAAAAATCAAGGAATATCGACATCGGTTGTGAGAACTCTTTCCGCCACTTTATCTCGAACAGGCATGCGCCCTGAGCCGACAAAGTCCCCCAACAGCCAATCTAAAAGCGCTACACCCCCGCCCGTTCGATGAGAGGTCTGCTTAGTGGTGCATTGCGGCCGTTATTTGTCGAACGACGGAACTTCCGCGTTGTGCCAGAAACAGACATGAGCAGAGAAATGAAGAGGCACAGAATTCACGCTTTGACGTCAGGAGACGTGCTGACCAACGAAGCTATCTGAGCTTTTCGGCGAATTGCGCCCGCTCCTCGATTGCGCTCGCGATGATGCGGATGGCTTCGTCCGCTTTGCCTTCGTTTGCATTCTTGAGCACGGTGGGGAAGCCCTGCATGGTCGTTGATGCCATCGCCTGGTAGGCGAGCGCCGACCAGCGGTGCACGGCGGCCGCCTTGGCGTCGCCCCTAGCCTCGGCAATGGCTTTCGCGGCCAAGTGCTTGAAGCGGGCATCGTTCATCAATGCTGCGGCCTGCTCTGCTCCTGGCCCGTCACCGATCTCAGCCCGCGCCCGCACGATCTGGAGCAACACCATCTGGCGTTGGGCCGCATCTTGGATCGTACCCGCCTGCGCAAACCCGTCGGCCAGGATTGCCGCCGCTTTCTCCACCAGCCACGGCTGGCCCGACTTAAACGACGCGGTTGCGATCGCCGCATTGGCGGCAATTCGCTGCGCCATGGCGGTCTTGGAAATTCGTTCGGCTGATGTCTGCGCCCCAGGCAGGTCACCGGCACGCGCCTGTAAGGCGGCGATACGCGAAAACGTGAAATCCTGTTCGGCGCCGGCACCAATGCCTTCGGCGGTCTGGACCGCCGCCCCGAATTCGGACCGGAGCGCTTCGCGGACGGCGATTTCGGCCTGGGCCCAGCGCCGTACCGGAAGACGCTTGATCTCACCCGCCGTTGCCTTTGCAGCTGACATGGCGCCGCTCTTGGCCTGTGCCGCCGCGACACGGGCGCGTGCCCAGTCGCTTTGCGATCCGGGCGGCAGCGCGTCCAAACCAAACACGGCCTCTTGGACATTGCCGATGACCGCTTGGGCGCCAACGAGTTCCGCCGTGGCCGCGACCTTGGAGCGGCCTTTCAACTGCACCGAAACCGCCTTTACGGTCTCCAGCATGTCGATGACCGACGCTTCAACCTTGATTTCAAGATCGGTGATGCGGGAGCGCACTTTCGCGGCGTTGGCGGCATCCGGTGCGATCGCGAGGTAGGCCTGGTACCAGGCCGTCGCAATGATATCGCGACCTTCGGCGCGGTCGTTCGCCAAGGCCAGGTTGAACAGCACGATGGCGTCGGTTGGCGCCAATTCTTGGGCTTTTCCAAAATAGCGAATGGCCAGCGACCAGCGCTCGCGTTTTGCCATTTCAAAACCGCGTTTGAGTGCATCGTCGGCGGCGGGCGGGCGGGCCGACTGCGCGCGACTATCCGAAACCGCGCCGAGGGTGATGGCAACTGCAACAAGAACAACCCAAAAAGCGTTCATTTCGACCCAACCTTCGATATAATCAGACTATAGCACAGGTTAGGGATTGGCGATCAATGATGGCCAACGGCGGGTTCAGAAAATTGGCGATCGTGAGCGTTCTGATGCTCGGCGGCTGCCAGATTTGGATTGCCGGTCATACCGACGACAACGGATTGGTCGTGCAGGGCACGGGGACCGCCAACCCACCTGCCCGAACCAGCAAATTCACCCTGACCATCGACGGCAGTCCGGCAAAATGCGATGGCAATAGCCACGCCAACCCGGATGGCTCGCGCACCGACGTCGTTTTCATCAACTGCGATGACGGACGCAAGGGCGAAGGGACCAGTCACGTGGTTTCCGCAGATACTGGCGAGGGTACAGGCACGGATAATTGCGGCAACAAGTACTACCTTATGTTCAGCATCAACCAGGAATTCATCCAAGGTAAGCTCGCCGAATACCGCAAGGCCTCGAAAGCGTCCGGCAATGCCGGCAACGACAAGTGCGAAGCACCCGGCAGGTTGCCACCACACACCGATCCGCTGATTTAGTTCACACCCGCGACTATTGTGGCGGTGCAAAATCCGCGAGTCCCTGAAGGTAATTGATGTAGTCCACCAATCCGGCATTGCCGGGTTCGTACATTTGCGCCTCGCGGGCATCGGCCATTGCCGCCGAAACGTCGCCTTTTATGAGCGCCTTGTCGGCGCGGTCGATCAACGTCGCGGTTTTCGTACCAACCTGCTTAGGTGCATTGTCGGGGCGGACACCGTAAGGATGGCCTTGATCCAGGCTGCCATAGTTCGCGCCCGGCGCCTTTTCCTTTGCATCGAGCATGCCACGCATCTGGAAAAAGCGCTCGCGCAAGCGCCGGTTCTCGGGTGCCAGGCGGGCGGCCTCATCGAGTTTTCGCAGGGCGCCGGAATAGTCCTTCGCCGCTATAAGTTTGTCGGCATCGCGCTCCAGCATCATTGGCTTGATCGGAAGATCGCTTCCGTCATCCGATACGAGTCTCAGCATCAGTTCCTCGTGCCGGTCGAATGCGCCGATGGCCTTGAGTTCCCGGGTGATCGCGCTGTCGTTCGGCGCGCGTTTGGCGGCGGCACGCAGCAGCAATTCCGCTTCTCCGTAATTTCCTGCTCGCACGGCGGTACGGGCGAAATTTTTGTATTCACCGGCTTCCTTGACGAGGATCAGGTGGGTCGCCTGCAGGAGATCGGCAATCTCGGTTTGCGCCGGGTCCTCCCAATAGGCGCGGCCAAGCACGCCACGCGCCTCGAGAAACTTTCCCTCGCGGATCAATTTGCGGCCTTCCTGTTCGAGCGCCGCCACATGCGGCGTCGGTGGCGGCGGGTTCCGGCTCTTGGCGGAGGCGAGCTTGCGCACGCGGTCGAGTTCGACGATGGCATCCGAAATGTTGGAGTCGTCGGGATAGCGCTTCTGGAGTCCCAGCAGGTAGACCCGGCTTTTGTCCCAGTCCCGTTCGCCGTAGGCAAGTGCATCGAGCAGCATCGCCGCCATCGGGCTCGATGTATCCGGATGTGTCGATGTGCCGGCGGGCGCCGCGGCCGATGGCGTGCCGACATCCGCGTCAGGTGACATGAACTGCAAACCGCCGTCGCGGGTCGCGACCTGAATACCGGCCGGTAGCGATGGCTGTGGCCGCGAGGCCACGGCTGCCGGTTGCGATTTCGCAGTGGCGTTTTGCCCACCTGGCGGCAGGAAGGCCAAGCCATTTTCGTCGGGCTTCAGGTCGCGCGTATCGACCGGCGGCGGCGTGCTGCCGCCGAGACCGAAAAAGGCGGTCCCCTTCGGCGTCAGGAATTCGAGCTCGTTGCGCGCACCCACGGCCGGCTTGTCGGCGGGTGCTTCCTTCAGCTTGTCGGAAAGCTGGCTGATCATCCGGGTAATTTTTTGGCGGCGCTTGCGTTCCGCCTTGCGGCGCATCTCGGCGCGGCCCGACCGTTCGTCCTCGGCCCAGGCCAGGTTCTTGCGGATCACTGGATCGTTGGAATAGCTGAGTGCATTCTGGAAACTGGTGACGGCAGCGGTCCAATTGCCTTTGTTGGCGTAGGCAATGCCCGCCTTGTTGAGGTTCAGCGCCGTCTGGCGCCGCCGGCGTTGTTCAAGGCCCTGCTGATAGCCGGCCCAACAATTGTTCATCAAGCCCTGCATCGTGTTCATCATCATCTGATTCATGAACTGCTGATGCTGGTAGTAGGCACCGCCACCGCCACCGCCACCGCGCCCGCCGCAGGTGATCCCGCTCGAGCTCTGCACGCAACCGACCACCCCGCGCGCGCGATTGGCCGCAGTGTCGGGGAGAAACTGCGCCGAAACAGTGGCAGGGAATAGAATTAAAGCTGAAAAGATCAGCGCGGGGATCATCCGGATGCGAGCCATGACAGGACCCCAGTCTGTATGATTGTCGAAAGCGTATCAGATTGGCGAAGGCTCGGCCATGCTCCGTATTGTCTGCAACGGGTCAGGATCGGTCATCCTGAGTCCCGTCGTCGAATGACCGCATTACGCCTATAAACAGAAGTCGATACAACTCAGCGATGGATGGCAATGGAATCCCCGTGATGAAGGCGACTCCGAAGATGCCCGGACTCGAAACCTCGGCGTCGCCCACGCCATCAACCCCCGCCCACATCGCCCATCACGCGGCAGCGCGGCCCGACGCGGTCGCCGTGGTGTTGAACGGGCGCGAGATCGGCTACGCGGCGTTCCATCTTGACATCGGGCGGATGGTGGCGGCGCTCGGGGAGCTCGAACTGGAGCCGGGGCAGACGGTCGGGGTCGAGACCTGGAATGGCTATCTGCATTGGCTGGTGCTGCTGGCCTGCGACCTGCTTGGGGTGGTGACGCTGTCGTACGCGCCGACCGGGGATCTCCTCGAGCGCGACGCCCTTGAGTATGACATCTTGGCCGGCATGGATTTGGTGATGTGTTCCGCCGGCCACTCACCGGTCAATCCACCCGCCCTTCCCACCCAAGGAATGCCGATCTGACGGCGTCGCGGCTGTGTCCGATGTGGCGGATGAGCATTGCTTGCGCGCCGTCGACGTCGCCGACGGCCATGCGGTCGAGAAGCTGTTCGTGCTCGGTGACGCCTTGGGCGATGTTGGCGTGGCCGCCGAAGGCGATGCGGCGGTAGCGCTTGGTGCGATCGTCGATCCGAGCCAAAAACTCGATGCAGACCTGGTTGGCGCTCAAGCGCCAGATCTCGTGGTGAAACGCCTCGGACAAATCCGTTACCGCCGCGATGTCATCGGCGGCCAGGGCCCGTCGCTGGTCGTCGATGCTCGCGCGCAGGGTGGCGATGTCGGGCGCTTCAAGGCGGGCGATCGATTGGCCGACGGCGAGGGCTTCCAGCGTCGAGCGGACGTCGTAGAGGTCGTCGATTTCAACATCGGAGACGCCGCAGACGCGAAGGCCGCCGGTACTGGCGCGGCGCACCCAGCCTTCCGTTTCAAGCCGTTGAAAGGCGTGGCGCAGCGGTGTTCGGCTGATGCGCAGAGACGCCGCCAGCCTGGTTTCCGTCAGCCGTTCGTCGGGCTTCAATTGGCCATCGATGATGGCGCCGCGCAGACGCTCGAACGCCAGATCGGCGGTGGTGCGGCGGCGGCCCAGATCAGGTTCGAGCATGGGTGCGGAATCCATCACCTGGAAACCTCCGATCATTCACCCTGGTATTGCCGCGCGATCAGGGCGCCGACGAGGGCGTCCACATTGTCGCAGTTGTCCAGGTCCATGACGGTATCGATCACCAGCTGTTGATTGCCGGGGCTGAGAATGTCATCGGTGCAGCCGCGAAACTTGGTGATGAAATCGTCCTCGGAGAACGGATTGCGGGGGTCGCCCTTCTGATGATCGACGCGTTTCTCGAAGGTCCGGCCGTCCTTCGTCGTCACCGTGACGATGGCCGGCATGGACATGGGCTTGAGCGGAATCTTGTCGAGTTCGGTGTCGCCCTCGGCCGTCACCTTGTCGCCGATGGCGAGGATCTTGGGATCGGCGAGCTTGTCGCGGTTGAAGTCCGACGTGGTGACGATGCCATCGCCGAGCAGCCCGACCGCCAGGCAGTAGGGCAGGCTCATCTGCGCATCGAGTTCGGTTTCCGGCCGGTACTTGCGTTCCTTGTCGCCGTAATAGTCGACCACATAGGGAATGAGGAAGGTCTTCATGCGGAAATGGAAGCTTTCCACATCGTCGGGGCCGAGGCCGTTTTCGCGCAGGGTGGCCAGCGTCGCCTCGAGCGGCGCCGCGTTGCCGTCGCAGAACGGGTACTTCTTGACCGAGGTATCGAGGATGTCGAACCGGGTGCCCAGTTCGCGCACCAGCTCGTCCGGCGTGGAGTCCTCGGAATAGGCGTGAAACAGGCCGTGTTCGCCTTCGAAGATCGAGCGCGGGCCGGTCATGCCGCGCTGCGCCAGGTGCGCCGACAGCACGCCGCCGTGCGCCGCCTTGGCGACGTGAAAGCGTTTGGTATCGGTCCCTTCCTTGAGAAATTCGGTGGTGCCGCCGGCGTAGCTGCCGGCGATGCCGAAGGCGTAGGCAATGGTCTTGGCGTCGAGCTTCATCAGCCGGCCGGCGATGGCGGCCGAGGCAAAGCCGCCGCAGACGGCGGTCGGCTGCAGGCCGCGCATGTAAAGCCCCTGCGAATTGATCGCCATGGCGCAGCGCACCACCACGTCGTAGCCGATGACGATGGAAGCGAGGACGTCACGGCCGGAGGCGCCGACATTTTCCGCCACGGCGAGGGCGCTCGGCGGGATGATGCCGCCGACCTGAATGCCGGCGATGTCATCGTTGAAATCCATGCTGTGCACGAACATGGCGTTGGCCAGCGCGGCGTTGGTGTCCGGCACGCGGTCGCCGTGATACCACACCGTCGCCTGCGGCGTGCCGCCCTGTGTCTGCACAAGCCCATGCACGGCGTGGCACCAGGGCATGTCGGCACTGGCCAGCGCCACCCCCAGCGCATCGAGCAGGCAGAACTTGGCGTGGCGCGTCACGTCCGGTGGGATGTCCTCGTACTTCAGGCCGGTCACGAATTCGCCCATGCGGTCCGCCAGATATGTCATCGCTTTCTCCAATTCATGCTTCGCTCATGTGTGCGTCGCGAGCCTGGCAACCGGCGCCGCGGCGGGCGGCAACCCGGTTTGCATCCCGCCCTACCTGCGGTTGTCGCCCGGATTTACGCGTTGATGCGCGTCTGTATCTATGGATACAATTCTGAACAGTGGAAGTCTAGCGAGCCAGAACCCGGGCGAAACCCGGTTAATCCTCTGGACAAACTTTTGGACACCCCTCTGGGCGAGGCCATGGCGCGCCCGTTTGTCGGACGGAGGCGTCCGATGGAAGTTCGCCACGGCGTATGATAATGTCAGGCGATAAGTGTCGTCGTTACTTGAACCACGAAAGGGATGGATGGATGCGAAATACAGACAGATTGCAAACTTTGAGGATGCTGGCGAAACGATATGTTTCAGGCGGCGTGGCCATGCTGAGCGCGGTCGCCGTGCTCGGCATGACGAGCGTGGCGCCGGCGCAGGCGGACAAGCTCGCCGACATCAAGAAGGCCGGGGTCGTCAAGTTCGGCGTCAAGGCCGACATCAAGCCGTGGGCCTATGTGGACAGCGCCGGCAAGCACATCGGCTTTGAAATCGACATGGCGCAACATGTCGCCGGGAAGCTGGGCGTCAAAGCAGATTTCACCACGGTGACCAGCGCCAACCGTATTCAGTATCTGCAGCAGGGCAAGATCGACGTCATTCTCGCCACCCTGAGCGACACCCCGAAGCGGCGGAAGATCATCAAGATGGTGCATCCGAATTACTTCGGCGACGCCACCAACGTGCTGGCGCCGAAGGGCACCAAGCTCAAGACCTGGGCCGACCTCAAGGATTCGGTTCTGTGCGGCGTCCAGGGCTCGTTCTACAACAAGCCCTTCGCCAAGGAATACAATGCCGAGGTGAAGGCCTTCAAGGGGCCGCCCGAAGCCATCGCCGCGTTGAAGCAGGGTCAGTGCCAGGCGTTCCTGTTCTCGGATCAGATTCTGCGTATCCAGCAGGAAACCGAAGCCAGCCTGAAGGATTACGTCCTGCCGTTTGAGCCGCGCGATTCCGATCTGTGGGCGCTCGGCGTCAATCATGGCGACAAGGACGCGTCGCTGGCCAAGCTACTTTCGGGTATCGTCAAGGACCTGCACAAGTCCGGCAAGCTGCTGGAAATGGCGAAGCCGCATGGGCTGGCGGGGAACCCGTATCTGAGAGCCCACGCGAACAAGTAAGGCGCTTGTTCCCAGCCGGGAACAGAGCCACAACGCATGGACTTACTGGAACAGATTGGAACCCTCGGGGGTTTCAATTACACGATCGTTTACGACTCCTTTGACAGGGCGCGGTTTATCCGAGGCATCGGATTTACCGTGTCCCTGTCACTGGCGTGTATGGTCACCAGCATCGTCGGCGGGCTGGTCCTGGCACTCCTGTATCACGTGCGCGGCCGCCCAACGAAGATGCTGATCGAGTTCTTCGTCAGCGTTTTTCGCAACACGCCGCCGCTGGTGCAGATCTATTTCTTCTTCTTCGGCCTCGGCACCTTCTTCGCGCAAACCTTCGGCGGCGGCTTCGTGGTGTCCGCGACGGCGTGGGCGATGGTCTCCTTGACGTTGTTCATCGGCGCTTTGAACACGGAATGTTTCCGCGCCGGCGTCCAGGCGGTGCCCGAGGGTTATCTGGAAGGCGCCAAGGCGCTCGGCCTGCGCCCCTGGGTCATCATCTGGAAAATCGTCATTCCCCTGGCGGTGCGCGCCGCGCTGCCCTCATTGACCAACAATCTGGTCGAGCTGATCAAGGCGACCTCCTACGGGTACGCCATCGCGGTGCCCGAAATTCTCTACGTTTCCCACCAGATTTGGGCGGATGAGCTTAACGTCATCGAGATGATGTCGGCCTTGTTCGTGACCTATTTTCTGCTCATCGGCGGCCTGATTTATCTCATGCGGACGTTGGAACAGCGGATGACCTTGCCCGGATACGGTTCGAACTGATGAACGCAATACAACCATCCGATCCGAGTCTGTGGAAGATCGTTCGGCCGGCAACGTTTATCTTTGGCGCCACCGCTGTCCTCTATCTGACGGGATACATCGGCGGCTTCGATTGGCTGCGCTCGCATTCGCTGATGCTGGGGGCGCTGTCCGAATGGACCCCCAGCCTGGCGCAAGGCTTCCTCCTGGACATCTGGCTGACCATTGCCTCGGGCATGATCGGCACCGTGCTGGGAGTCATCATCGGCTACGGGTCACTGTCCAAGTCGGAATACCTACGACGGGTCATATGGCTTTGCATACAGTTTCTGCGCAACACGCCCGGGCTGGTGTTCCTGTTCGCCGTCGCCTTCGCGACGCCGTACCAATTCGACATCGGCGGCACCACGATCCCGTTTCCGCCCGAAGCCAAGGTCATCTTCTGTTTCAGTCTGAAGATTTCCGCGAATATCGCCGAAATCGTCCGCGGCGCCGTCAATGCGACGCCGGTCGGCCAATGGGAGGCGGGCATCACCATCGGATTGAGCCGGTTCAAGATATTCCGGCTCATCATTCTGCCCCAGTGCCTGCCACGCATGGTGCCGCCGTGGATGAATATCATGGCCTTGTTCTTTTCCGTGGTGCCCATCGCGTCCCTGATCGGGATAGAGGACGCCGTCACCTATGCCGGCCTCGCCATCAGTTCCGAGGACACCTCGACCCTGATCATGCCGTTCTACCTGTATGTGCTGACGTGGTTCTTCGCCACCGCCTACATTCTTCAAGAAGCGACCCGGTTTCTCGAAAAAAGAAACGAGGAGAAAACTTCGTAGGCGTTTGATCTCGCCGGTATCGGCTTGATTCCTGGATTCAATCGCGCGGGAGGCGCAATCGTGAAAATCGACCATGTGGAAATCATTCCGCTGCGCTTGCCGGTGAAGGAACCGCTGGTGGAGAGTCATGGCACGTTCAGCCATTTCGATCATGTGATCGTGCGCATCCATGGCGACAACGGGGTGACGGGCCTGGGCGAGGTCGAGGCGTATCCCAGTTTCGAGCGCATCGGCTGCGAAACCCAGGCCGGGATCGTCTCGGTCCTGAACGAGCAATTGGTGCCGGCGATCATCGGCATCGGGGCGGCCAACGTGAACGCGGTGTGGCTGGCCATGGACAGGGCCGTCGTCGGCTTCATGCGGGTCAAGGCGGCAATCGATAACGCGCTGTATGACCTGGTCGGCAAATCCATGGGCGTACCGGCGCACAGACTGCTCGGCGGCAAGGTGCAGGACGGTTACGTGGTCGAGGGTGTCGGTTACGGCATGTCCATCGACGAGCCCGAGACCGTCGCCGCCAAGGCCAAGCAGGCGGTGGCGCACGGCTACCGGCAGTTGGAGCTCAAGGCCGGCGACGCCGACGATCCCGAACGCGATGTCGCGCGGCTGCGGCTGGTCCGCGAAGCGATCGGCCGCGACATCCCGATCAAGATAGACTTCAACGGCTTCTACGAACCGAAGACAGCGATCCGGCTGATCAACGCCATGGAAGCGCACGGGGTCCAATGGATCGAACAGCCGGCGCTGTATTGGGATATCGAAGGGCTGGCGCGTGTGCGCAATGCCGTCGGCGTGACCGTGGTCGTCGATGAATCGGTGGACGATACCCATGATCTGCTGCGCGTCATCCAGGCCGGCGCCGCCGACGCCGTGCACATCAAGCCGACCATCAAGGGCGGCCTGACCACGGCGCGCAAATTGCTGTGGCTGGCCGAGGCCGCCGGCGTGCAGATCGTCCCCGGCACCTCGGCGCCGAGCGGCGTCGGCATCGCGGTGGCCCAGGCCTTCATCGCTATCTGCCCGAAACTGTCCGGCGGTTCGCACGGCTCGCCGTCGGACATTCTGGTCGAGGACATCGTCGAGGATCCGGTCCCGGCCGGCGCCACCTATATCGAAATATCGGATCGGCCGGGACTGGGCATCGAATTGAACGAGGAGGTCATCGCCCGGCACCGGGTCGATTCTTGACCCAAGTCAGTGCGCCGCCCCGCGGCCGCCGCGATGATGGGATCATGGACATCATTCTCGGATCCCGATGAGCGAAAATCCGGCCACGCCCGAAGTCCCCATCTGGCATGCCATGTCCGTCGCCGACGCGGCGGCGCGGTTGGAAAGTGATTCGGCGCGCGGGTTGAGCCCGGACTCGGCGGCCGGGCGGCTGGCGCGGCATGGCGAAAACCGCCTGGCAGAGCCGCCAACGACCTCTGCCTGGGTCGTGTTCGGGCGCCAGTTCGCCGGCGTGCTGCCGCTGATCCTCGGCGCCGCCTCGCTGTTGGCGGCGTGGGTCGGCGAGTATATCGACGCCGCCGCGATTCTGGTGGTGCTGTTGATCAACGGGGTGCTCGGCTTCGTGCAGGAGCGCCGCGCCGAGCGGGCGCTGGCGGCGCTGAAGACCATGCTGGCGCGTCAGGCCACCGTGCGCCGCGATGGCGCCGAGACGGTGGTGCCGGCGAGCCAACTGGTGCCCGGCGACGTGGTGCTACTGGTCACGGGCGACCGGGTGCCCGCGGACGGTCGGTTGATCGCCACCTTTGGCCTGGAAATCGATGAATCGGTGCTGACCGGCGAATCCCTCGCCGTGGCCAAGGACACGTCCGTGCTGGACGACACCGCGCCGCCACTCGGCGACCGGCGCAACATGGCCTACACCAATACCGTGGTCACCAGGGGGCGCGGTGACATGCTGGTCACCGCCACCGGCATGGCGACGGAGACCGGGCGCCTCGCCGGCATGCTGGCGGCGGCCGAAGAAGGCACGACGCCTCTGCAGAAGCAGCTCGACCGACTCGGCAAGCGTCTCGCCGGCATCGCCATCGCCGTCGTCGCGGTGATCTTCGCCCTCGCCCTGGTGCAGGGCCGGCCGTTCACCGAGGCGGTGCTGACCGCCATTACGCTAGCGGTCGCCGCCATCCCCGAAGGGCTACCCGCCGTGGTCACCGTGACCCTGGCGCTTGGCATGCAACGCATGGCGCGGCGCGGTGCCATCGTCAAGCGGCTCGCCGCCGTCGAGACCCTGGGCTGCGCCACCGTGGTCTGCTCGGACAAGACCGGCACCCTGACCCTCAACCGCATGACCGCACGCACGGTGTTCTTCCAGGGCCGGCATCTGGACGTGGCGGGTGAGGTGCCCTTCGCCCGGGTCAAGATCAAGGCCGGAACTGGGGGCGGGACTGGGGGCGGGACTGGGGGCGGAACTGGAGGCGAGATCGACATCGAGCGCATGCTAATTCCGATGGCGCTGTGCAACGATTGCCGACTTGAGGGCGGCGAGGTCATCGGCGATCCGACGGAAGGGGCGTTACTGAGCGTCTGTGCCCTGGGCGGTGTAGAACCGGGGGCCCTGATCGAGCGGCTACCGCGAATCGGCGAGATTCCGTTCGATTCCGCCAGCAAATTCATGGCCACCTTTCATCGTGATGGCGACACCGTGCACGTGTTCGTCAAGGGGGCGCCGGATGTCATCGTCGGGCGCTGTTCGCATGTTGCCGGCGCCGACGGCGACGAGGCGTTCGATCCGGCCGCGCGCGATGCCCTGCTGCGCCACAACGACACGCTGGCCGCCGACGCGCTCAGGGTCATCGCCATTGCGTCGCGGCGGCTCACGGCGGATGAGTTCGAGAGTAGCGGCGTACTGCCCGAGCACGTGGGCGATCTGGTGTTGCTTGGTCTCGTCGGCATGGCCGACCCGGTGCGGCCCGAGGTCAAGGCGGCGGTCGATTTGTGCCACAGCGCCGGCATTCAGATCAAAATGATTACCGGCGACCACAAGGCCACGGCGACCGCCGTCGCCGGCCAGTTGGGGCTGCCCGGCGATGTGGTGCTGGGGGTCGATGTCGATGCCATGGACGCGGAAACCCTGGCGGCGCGCGTCGAGGCCATCGGCGTGTTCGCCCGGGTGGCGCCGGAAAACAAGATGCGTATCGTCGATGCCCTGAAAGCCAAGGGCCATGTCGTGGCGATGACTGGAGATGGCGTCAACGATGCGCCCGCGCTGAAACGCGCCGACATCGGCATGGCCATGGGCCGCGCAGGCACCGAGGTGACCAAGGAAGCGGCGACCATGGTGCTAACCGACGACAACTTCGCCACCATCGTCGTTGCCATCGAGGAAGGCCGCACCATCTACACCAACATCGTCAAGTTCGTGCGCTATCAACTGTCGACTAACCTGGGGGCGCTGCTGACCGTGTTCCTTGCCACGGCGATGGGACTGGCGATACCGTTCAGCCCGATCCAATTGTTGTGGGTCAACGTCATCATGGACGGGCCGCCGGCGATGGCGCTCGGCGTCGATCCCATGCCGCCGGGCCAGATGCAGCAACGGCCGCGCCGCCCAACGGACGAAATTCTGACCCTTAAACGCTTCTGGGTGCTGCTCTACCTCGGCGCCATCATGGCCGCCGGTACGCTTGGGGTGTTCGTCTGGGCGCTTGGCACCGGGGATCCAGCGCGGGCGGTGACGCTGGCCTTCACCACGTTTGTGCTGTTCCAGATCGCCAACGCCTTCAATGCGCGCAGCGAGACGGCAAGCGCGTTCTCGGCCCAGTTTCTGAGCAATCCCAGCCTGTGGATTTCGCTGACCCTGGTGCTGTGCCTGCAGATCACCGTGGTCAACTGGCCGCCGGCGCAGGTGGTGATGCACACAGTCGCCCTGTCGGCAGGCGACTGGATGGTCGCGGCCGCCGTGGCCGTCGGCATTTTGGTAATCGAGGAATGCCGCAAGCTGGTGTTGCGGCATTGACGGACGGTCAGCCGGCAGCCGACCTGAGCGCCGCGTTCTCGGCTTCTAGCTCGGCGATGCGGGCGCGGAGCGCTTCGACGGTGGGGGCGATGCCGTGGGTGACCTCGGCCTCGGTGAAGCGCGGCGTGATGTGTTGCGGGCAATTGACGTCCCAGGCCTCGACGATAAAGACGATCGCGCGTTCGGGCGCGGCTTCATATCCGGGCTCGGTCAGGCGCGCCAGCAGCTTAGTGTCGCCCTCGACCACCTCCGCCTGGCCCCACATCTTGATGCGGCGGCGGTTGGCGTAATCCATAAGGAAAATGAACGCCTTCGGGTTATCGGCCAGATTTCCCAGCGTGATGAACTGCTTGTTGCCGCCAAAATCGGCGAAGCCGAGACGATGTGTGTCGAGCACCTTGAGAAAACCGGCCGGGCCGCCCCGGTGCTGAATATAGGGACGGCCCTCGGCGTTGCTGGTCGCCAGATAGAACGAATCCCGTTCGGCGATGAAGCCGGCCAGTTCATCGGTAATGGTCGAGGTCCAGTCCCGCTTCGCCGCCATCTTGGCATAACCAGCGCGCGAACCGCGAGCCTCCTGTTCCGCCTTGACCGTGTCGGTGAAGGCGATGTCGCTGACGTGTCGATGAGTCATCTTCGAGGCTCCGGTTTCCATGGCGGAACGATGGCACGGCGGGACCAAACAGGTAACCCGCCGTGCATCGCCGGTCATCGTGGTTCAGGCGGCGCGCGCCGCCTGGGGCAAATGAACCACGGGGAAGTCTATGTCGGTCCGCGCCACGTGGTTGAAGGTGTTGGTGAAGAAGTTGATGGCCACGTGAGCAACGATTTCAGTGATGTCACCATCGTCGAGACCATGCGCGCGCAGGCTCTCGATCTGGGCATCCTCCACGCGCCCCTTGGTTCGTACCACGGCGCGAGCGAAATCGATCACCGCCTGCACCTTGGGGTCGGCGGAGCGGCCGTCCAGGTTGGCGGTCAGTTCGGCATCCGCGACACCGGCGCCTCGGCCCATCAGGGTGTGCGCCGAGGCGCAGTATTCACAGCCGTTCTCGCCAGCGACGGCGAGTGCGATCTGCTCGCCCAAGGCGGCGCCGAGTCGGCCACCCTTGAGCGCGCCGGAGAAGCCGAGGTAGGCCTGCAGCGCCGCCGGAGAATTGGCGAACGTGCGCAGCAGATTGGGGGTGACGCCGATGGCGGCTTGCACGCCGTCCAGCAGTTCCTTGGCCTTACCGGTGGCGGTCTTGGGATCGATGGCGGTTAATCGTGTCATGGGATCGTACTCCTGGTTTCGTTAAAAGGGGGCGCTGGAAACGTTGGAAGCGCCTTACTAAAAATTTATATAGACCGATCTATCTATTTTTACAAACCTCAATCTGATTGAACGCGGCCGGAAACTGGAAACTCTGCTGTGAATAAATTTCATCACCATAATGAATGAATCTTATCGCAATTGACGCGCGGACCATTAGATGATGTTACTGATCGGTAACGCCATGAACTGAGAACCGCCATGTCCCGACTTTCCGCCCGCGAGGGCCTCGTCGATGCAGCCCTGGAAGTCTTCTACGCGGAGGGGTTCCACGCCAGCGGCATTGAACGCGTGCTTGAGGCCGCCAATATTTCGCGCACCACGCTGTATCGTCATTTCAAATCCAAGGACGAACTGATCCTGGCGGCGTTGGAGGAACGCGATCGCCGCTATCGGGAATGGCTGTCAAACTACATCACCCGCGCCAGCGACAACCCGGCGGGACGCCTTAAGGCGGTGTTCCGCGCGCTCGAACTGTGGATCATGGGCGAGGCCTTTCCCGGCCAGCGCTTCACCGGCTGCATGTTCGTCAACGCCGCCGCCGAATACGCCGACCACGAGGACGCGGTGCATAAACTGGCGGCGCGCCACAAGCTGCGCATCATCGACAGCTTCGAGAAGCTGGCCCGCGCCGCGGGCGCCATCGAACCGCGCCTGCTGGCCAAACAACTGGCCATCCTCAAGGAAGGCGCCATCGTCACCGCTCAGGTGATGGGCTCGGCGGAATCCGCCCGTCAGGCCGGCGATATCGCCGAACGCCTGATTGACGACGCCATTCCCGCAGCACGGCCGGAAGCCCTGTCGGCGTGACCGCGACCGTCGACCTTGTCGAAAATCAACCACCGGACATGGCGGCACTCGGCGACATGTTGTCGACGGCCGATGATCTCAAACTGGTGTGGCCAGACGCCAATGTGCCCTTCGATGCCGATCAATGGCACGCCCTGCTGACGGCGGAACCGGCGCGCACGTCCTATTGGGTGGATCATGCCGGCGCCCGCGTCGGCCACGCGGTGCTAGTGGCGACGGACGAACCCGGCGTCATGGCGCCGAGCTTTCTCTATATCCTGCCGGCGGCGCGTGGCGGCGGCCTCGGCCGCGCGCTGATGACGGCGCTGGAAGACGTCGCACGATCGCAAGGCGCCACGGCGATGCGCCTGCGTACCCGCACCTACAACCCGCGCGCCGTCGCCGTCTATACCAAGGTCGGCTACCAACCCAGCGAACAGGACGGAACGCTTATCATTATGCGCAAGCAGCTTGTATAAACCATCAGATCAATCACTAACCGGAGGCCGACATCCATGCCCGTCATCAGGGTCGACATGTTCAAGGGACGCACCACCGAGCAGAAACGCAGCCTGGTTCGAGAATTGACGGACGGCTTCGTCCGCACCTGTGGCGGCGCGCCGGAGGCAGTTCAGGTGGTCATCAGTGACGTCGACAAGCAAGATTGGGGATCCGGCGGCGAACTGGCGGTCGACAAGTACCCCGACTGATCGGCGCTATAGCGCGTCGGGGCCGTTTTCCCCAGTGCGGATGCGTGTGGCCTGGGCGAGTTCGAGGACGAAAATCTTGCCGTCGCCGATCTTCTCCGTGCGGGCGGTGGTGGCGATGGTGTCGACCACTTCATCGACGGCGACCTCGACCCGCACCTTGGGCACGAACTCGACCAGATATTCGGCGCCGCGATAGATTTCCGTCTGCCCCTTCTGACGCCCGAAGCCCTTGGCCTCGGATACCGTCATGCCCTCAATGCCAATTTCGGTGAGCGCAGCACGGACGGCGTCAAGCTTGAACGGCTTGATGATAGCCATGATCATTTTCATGTCGGCTGTTCCTCGTTCTAGCGTTGCGCCGATTACAGACTATAGCCCCGTTCGCCGTGGCCGGTCACATCAAGGCCCTCGGTGATCTCCTCGTCCGACGCCCGCAGCCCGACCACCGCCCGGGTGATTTTGACGATGATCACGCTGGCGACCACCGACCAGGCGACCGGTGCGTCGACGCCGGATCATGAGGTCAATATCGCGCCATGGCGAATGGCCATCGCCATTGTATTCCCTGGTCGCCGCCAACCCACGGAACCGCTATAGTTCGCCAATGATTCAGACGCATACAGCGCCGCTACAGGCCGCCCTCGCAGAGCGAATTCTGGCGACCCGATTCGCCGACCTGCCGGCCGAAGCGGTGCATTGGGCGAAGATCGGCATCCTCGATACCGTCGCCGTGACCATCGCCGGCGCGGTCGAGCCCGTGACCCGCATCATTGGCGACAGCGTCGGCCTCGGCGCGGGCATGGGCAACGGCGATGGCCATTGCCTGATCTTTGGCCGCGACCAGCGGGCACCGTTGTTGCAGGCCATACTGATCAACGGCACCGCGTCGCACGCGCTTGATTTCGATGACGTCAACCGCTTCGTCGGCGGCCATCCCTCGGTCATGGTGGCGCCGCCGGCATGGGCCCTGGCGGAAGCGCGCGGCCTGTCGGGCCAGGCCGTCATCGCCGCCTATGTCGCCGGATTCGAGACTGCCTGTCGCATGGGCCGCGCCGTGCACCCGCACCACTACGACAAGGGCTGGCACCCGACGGCGACGGTCGGCATCTTCGGCACCGTGGCGACGGCGGCGCATGCCATGGCGCTGGATGCCACGCAGACTGGTACCGCCCTGGCAATCGCCGCCTCGCAGGCATCGGGACTGAAGGCCAACTTCGGCACCATGACCAAGCCGTTCCACGTCGGCCACACCCTGCGCAACGGCGTGCTGGCGGCGCTGCTGGCGGAAAACGGTCTGACCGCCAGCGACCACGTGTTCGAAGACGCACAGGGATATTTCCAGGTTTTCAACGGCGACGGCACCTATGACGCTGATAAAGCGCTGGCCGATTGGGGAGCGCCGTGGGACATCGTCGCCACCGGACCGGGACTGAAACAGTACCCCTGCTGCGGCAGCACCCATCCGGGCATCGATTGCCTACTGGACCTGCGCGCGAAACACCGCCTCGGCGCCGATAACGTCATCGCCATCGAAATGCTGACCAACCCGCTGCGCCTGCCGCACACTGACAATCCGGAACCGCGATCGGGTCTCGAAGGTAAGTTCTCGCTGCACTATGTGCTCGCCCGCGCCCTGGTCGACGGCCATGTCGGGCTCGATCATTTCGACGATGCCGCCGTCGCCGAACCGGACTTGCGGCCGATCATGGGCCGCATCACCGCCGGCGCCCATCCGGAGATGGGCCCCGAGAGCGACAATCAATTCGGCGCCGAGGTCACGGTGACGATGACCGACGGCAGCCGGCACACGGCGCGCATCGACAACCGGGTCTGCCGCGGCCCCGCCGACCCCATGTCGGACGCCGAACTGTGGACCAAGTTCACCGACTGCGTCGGCCGCGTGCTGCCGACGGACCGTCACCGGCCGCTATACGACGCCCTGATGGACCTGGAAAACGCGCCGGACCTCTCGGCGCTCGATAGCCTGCTGACGCCACCCGCGACGGCTTCGGCCGCCGCCGAATGACGCTGCCTATTTTGCCTCGATGCGCGACGTGTCGCGCACGAGGAAGGCGCGGGCGTTGGGCGCCTTGCCGACGATGAGCCGCATGGTGACGTCGGTCAGCAGATAGATGCCGGATTCCAGATCAAGCAACCCATAACCCCGCGCCTCGACCCGATGCTCGCTCGACGTCACCACGCCGGCGGCATCGACCACCAGCACCCGGCGGCCGCCATGTTTGGCGAGGCCGGCGACGACACCGCCGACGCTGACCGGAATGTCGTGGCGGCCACGAAACAACAGACCCAGATTGCGGCTCAACAACGGCACCGCGTCGCCCTTGGCGACCGCCCCCTTGGGCAGCCCCAGCAGAATGCCGGTCAGCGGTTCCAGCGCCCGGACGACGGCCCGCCGGGCGCGCCGTTCATCGGCCTCGATGCGGTCGGCGACGGAATCGGCCGGCCCCGACCGGCGCGACAGCGGCCGGTACGGCGGCACCCGATTATCGCGTCGTAGCGCTTTCCCCATATCCTCGGCATAGCGGTGTTCCAGGGCGCTCTTGAGGGCGGGAAATTCCAGGTCCGTCTCCCCGATCCGCCCGACGGCGGTGATGGCGGCACGCAGCAGTCCCTTGTCGCGATAGCGGCTTTCATTGTCGTCGACGATCAGCCGCGTCGGCTCCCGACGCAGGGTCACGGCGACGCCACCCGGCACGGCGATGGCGGCGATGCTTCCCGTCGCCTCCAGCCGCAGTCGCGGTCCCTCCCCTTCCCCCGGCGCCGGACGCCAAACGATACGGCGCAGATACGGACGTTGGGCGAACGGACGATACGCCAAATCGACACGTAGCGGCGGTTCCAGGGGCGTGATGTCGTCGGGATAACCTTCGGGGCGTTCCGCCTCGAAGCGGGCCAGCGTAACCGCCGTGGTTTCGAGCGCCGGTTTTTCCATGCCCGGGAGGACGCAGGCCGACAGCGCCAGCGGCAGGAACAGAGCCAGTCGCCTCATGATGTCATGGTCTCACGACCGCGCGGGCGGTGGCGCCTCGTCATCGAACGCGGCATCGTCGGACATCGACGCTTCCAGCGCCAGCGGCGACTCGTCGAGTGATGCCCCGTCCTGGCGCCAGGCTTCGCGCCGCCAAGGTACGTTGGCGGCGGGATCGCGATAGCGGCCGAAGAAGCCTCGGATACCGCGCCAGATCTTCGGCAGCAGCCAGATCATGAACAGCGCGAACACCGCGAACGAGGCGAAGAACACCACCGGCTGGAAGATCGACAACAGCAACCCGGCGACGACCATGACGTCCTCGATGAACGAAATAATGATGTTGGAGAACGGTTCCGGCGAGGTGTTGACGATGGCCCGCCCGCCGGCCTTGGTGGCGTGGCTCGACAGCGCCACGGCGCCACCGCCGATCAGCGCCAGCACCATCACCAGCTCGGGGCTGATCCCGACATCCAGATCACTGACCGCGCCGCTGGCCATGAACGAACCGGCGGGCACGCGTATGAAAGTATGGATGAAATCATTGACGGTATCGACACCGGGAATCTTGTCGGCGAAGAACTCGAAGAAATACAGCACGCCGGCAATGAACAGCACCATCGGGCTGGCCAGAGTCTCCAGCGAACTGGGCAGATCGACGAACCCCAACAGGTCCAGCCCGCCGAGCACCAGCACCGCCGCATAGGGGCTGATCCCGCTGGCCCACGACGCCCCGAGGGCGAGCGCGAGGGAACTTATTGCATCCATGGCCTCTTGGGCTCCCGAATCTCCAACCGGTGCGCAGTCTAGCCGAGATCGGCCGACGGATCACGGAGAAGCGGCGGCCATTGCGTCGCGGCGTGGCTGGCGTAGAGTGCCGGCATGAAATTCCTTGCTGTCGTTTTGTCCGCCTTGATCACCGTCGCCGGTCCGGCGGCCGCCGAAGGGCCGTCGCTCGTTGAGGCCGAACGAACCGCGATTGAGGCGGCGATCGCCGGCACGCTGACCACCGATGTTCCGGCCGATCGCCTCCGCGTGCGCCTTCGCGCCAACGAGCGAACACTTGAGCGAATGGTCGCGCGCGACGCCGAACTGCGGACGGAGATCGAGGGTCGGCTACCAAAGATCGACGGACTGAAGAGGTTTTTGGCTGCGAACCCGGGCGCCATGCGGGCGCCGCGCGATCAGGTGCAGTTGATGCGCCTCAGCCAGCAGAATGCAACCACGCAACAGACCCTGCGCACCCTCGCGCCGACCATCGAACGCCTGACCCAGGCGGTCGCGGAGGACCGCGCCCGGCTGCTGGCGCTGAGCGGCGGATCAGCGGCCCTGGAACGGCGCCGCGCGGCATTGCCGCGCCCACGCTGAACGCCGGCATCGGTCCCTTTGTCGCGCGCCCGTCCCGCGATAGCGCGACTTACGAAACGTCCCCAATCTGCTTGAGAAAATCGGCGACGGCCGCATCGATCTGCTCGTCGTCCCGC
>JAYOFM010000066.1:0-20944 GCA_038117225.1 Rhodospirillales bacterium | reverse complement strand
TCCTGTTCCTGATCGCGCCAATCCTTGTTGTTATTCCGCTCAGCTTCAACGCGGAACCATACTTCACATTCAACGAGAACATGCTGGCGCTGAAGCCCGAAGCCTATTCGACCCGTTGGTACGAGGACTTCTGGTCGAAGGACATCTGGCGCACATCGATCGGCAATTCGTTCCTCATCGCCATCGCCTCGACGATCCTGGCGACCAGTCTCGGTACCCTGGGCGCGCTTGGCCTCAGCCGGCCGGAAATGCCCTACAAGGGACTGGTCATGGGGCTGTTGATTTCGCCGATGATCGTGCCGCTGATCATCACCGCGGCCGGCATTTTCTTCTTCTACTCCTCCATCAGCGATTGGATCCCGTTGACTGGCACCTATCTGGGCGTGGTCCTCGCGCATACGGTGCTGGGGTTGCCGTTCGTGGTCATCACGGTGACGGCGACGCTGTCCGGCTTCGACCATTCGCTGACTCGCGCCGGTGCCATGCTGGGTGCCGACCCGACAACGGTATTCTTCAAGATCATCATGCCGCTGATCCTGCCGGGGGTCATCTCCGGCGCATTATTCGCCTTCGTGACTTCATTCGACGAGGTCGTGGTGGTGCTGTTCGTTGCTTCGGTGGAGCAGCAGACTATCCCGCGTCAGATGTGGGCGGGTATTCGCGAATCCATCAGCCCGACCATCCTCGCCGTCGCCACCATTCTGATCTGCATTTCGATCATGCTGCTGGCGACCGTCGAGCTGCTACGCCGCCGCAGCGAACGCCTGCGCGGACTTGCACCGGCTTGATAAGTGAAAATTTCGGGCACGCGGTCTCTGGAGTTGTAGAGGCATAATTCGACCACCTGGCACGACCTAAGAGGCGAGGGCGTTTGGCCTCGGTGCCCGCTCGAACCGGGGCGGATGCCCGAACATTTCGCGATAGCACTTCGAAAAATGCGACGCCGAGACGAAGCCGCAGGCCACGGAAACATCCAGGATCGACATGGACGTCTGGCACAAAAGAAGGTGTGCGCGCTTCAACCTGAGTTCCAGGTAATAACGGGCCGGCGATTTGCCAAGATACTTGGTGAACAATCGTTCCACCTGTCGGGTGGATAGGTCAACTTCGAAGGCAAGCGCTTCACGCGTCAAGGGCTCTTCCAGGTTGCGTTCCATCAGTTCGATGATGGTGATCAGCTTCGGGTGGGAGATGCGCAGCCGTTGCGTCAGCGGCAGTCGTTGCAGCGCGTCCGGTTCGTCCGGCATGGGGTGAATCAATTGCTCGGCGACACCGGCGGCGATCTCGTGGCCGTGTTGTTCGGCGATCAGGTGCAGCATTAAATCGAACGTCGCGCTGCCCCCCGCGGCGGTGACCCGCGAGCCATCGATTTCAAACAGGCGACCGGTCACTTCCAAGTCAGGAAAATCCTCGGTGAACGAGGTCAGGAACTCCCAATGGATTGTGCAGCGATAACCATCCAGCAGACCGGCTCGGGCGAGCGGATAGCTGCCCGTGGATATGGCGCCAATCCGCGCCCCGTGGCGGTCCAGATTGCGCAACCAGGCAAAAGTGGCGCGATCATCGAACCACTGGCCATCAATGGAGGCGCACACAAGAACGAAGGGATGGAAATCGAACTCCGCGATGCTGCTGACGGGCGACAACTCGATGCCGCTGTTGGCCCGCGCCGGTCTGCCGTCCGGGGTAATCAGCGTCCATTCGTAGATCTGACGCCCGGCGACATAATTGGCCGAGCGCAAGGGTTCAAGCGCCGACATGAGGCTCATCATCGAAAAATCAGGGACGAGTAGAAATCCGATGCGGGTGCAATCCGCAGTGCCGTCCGGTGCGGTTGTCGCTTGGGTCATGCTTGGATCATGGAGTTTGCGGTGCCCCTCCCGATGGCCCCCAGATTTGCGTAACGTTAGCGTGGCAAACATCCCTCGGCAACGTGCAAAGACGAAATAGTCTTGAAAAAGCACGGCGAATCAGCGTTCTATCGATCGTGCGCAACGGGCATTCTGGGGCAGCCTTCGGATGCCGCTCGACATACACAACTAACCCGATTCGGTGGATACGGCGAAACGTGTTTGCAAATGATCACAATGAGGGCGGCGGACGGTTTGGGTTTTTTCTTGTGCCGGACTTTTCCATGATCGCGTTCGCATCGGCCGTCGAGCCGTTGCGGCTGACCAATCGCGCCTGCGAGGCACCGGTATTTGGCTGTCTCAGCTACTCACTCGACGGCGAGGCGGTCATCGCATCAAACGGCATGCCAGTTGCCGTCGATGGCACCATTGAGGAGGCAGAGGGTCTTGACGCGGTATTCGTTTGCGGTGGCGTCGATGTCCAGCGGTTCGCGTCGAAACCGTTGATGGCGCGCTTGCGCCGTCTGGCCCAGCACGGTACGGCCATCGGCGGATTGTGTACGGGCGCTTTAATTCTCGCCCGCGCCGGGTTGCTGGATGACCATCGCTGTACCGTCCATTGGGAAAACACCGATGGCATGGTCGAGGAATTTCCGGACCTGGACGTGACGCAGGAATTGTTCGAGCTCGACCGCAAGCGCTGGACCTGCTCGGGCGGCACGGCGCCGCTCGACATGATGCTCAATATCATTGCTCAGCGGGTCAGCCCGGCGGTCGCCGCGACCATCGCGGACGAGTTGATTTACCACAGAATCCGCGAAGCCGGTGAGCGCCAGCGGATGGAATTACGCAGCCGTATCGGCGTTTCCCATACAAAGCTGCTGGAGGTTGTCGAAATCATGGAAGCGGCGCTTGAGGAACCGCTGTCGTGTGCCGATCTGGCGCGTGACGTCGGGCTATCGACGCGGCAGTTAGAGAGACTGTTCCGCAAATACATGGGGATGACGCCGACGCGCTACTATCTGGAACTTCGGCTCAAACGGGCACGCTTTCTATTGTTACAGACCAGCCTGCCGATCCTGTCGGTGGCGCTGGCCTGCGGGTTCGTGTCGGCATCGCATTTTTCCAAATGCTACCGCGAACATTTCCAGCGCACGCCGTCGGACGAACGACGGCCGGGCGGTGGCATCGGTGGCGGGATCGGAGCGACCGACATCACGGCCCTATTTGACGTTCCAGGCGCGGCAGGAAAACGCCCAGCGTGACGGCGCGCGCCAGCATCCACAGATTCAACGACGCCCAAAGGGCGTGATTGCCCATGGGCGGCAGCAGGATGAAGACCGACAACGCAAACAGCGCCGTGGATGCCAGCATGCCGTTGCGCATCTCGGCGGTCCACGTCGAGCCGATGAACACCCCGTCGAGCTGAAAACTCCACACCGCCACCAGCGGCATGATGATGACCCACGGCAGGTACAGCGCCGCTTCGGCGCGGACCGCAGGCACCGTGGTTAACAGATGGACGACAGGCATGCCCAGCACGGCGAACACCGCCGTGAAGCCAAGCGCGAACAGGCCGGCCCAGATCGACGAGGCACGGAAGGCGGCGCGGAAGTGTTCACGATTGCGGGCACCCACGGCTTCGCCGGCCAACGCCTCGACCGCATTGGCGAACCCGTCGAGGGCATAGCTGCAAAACAGAAAGAAATTCAGCAGCACCGCGTTGGCGGCTAGTACGGTATCGCCGAGGCGGGCGCCGAGCGACGTGATGATAATGAACACCGTCTGCACGCAGATGCCCCGCACAAAGATGTCGCTGTTGACCTGGAACATTCTTTTCAGCCGTTCCGGATCCAGCATGTTTGTGCCCCACAGGTGGCCCCCGAGCCGGCGTATATTGCGTCTCACTAGCCACAGGCCGAGGCAGGCGGCGCTGACTTCGGCGATCAGGGTCGCATAGGCGACGCCGTCGACACCCCAACCCAAGCCGAGCACGAACCACAGATCTAGAATGATGTTGAGGCCGTTCATGAATATCTGCGTGGCCAGCGCCGCGCGGGCATTCTGAATCCCAAAGAACCAGCCTAGGATGACGAAGTTCATCAGCGCCGCCGGCGCGCCCCAGACACGGATTCCGTAGTACGCGCTACTCAGCGGCGCCACGCTGTCGCTCGGTTCGACCACGGCGAGCGCCAGCCATAGGATTGGTACCTGCAACAGGATCATCGCCAATCCGATGGCCACGGCCATCACCGCGGGGCGCGTGAACCAACGGCCGACCGCATCCATGTCGCGGGCACCGATGGATTGCGCGGTCAGGCCGGTGGTGCCCATGCGGAGGAAATTGCAGCCGTGGTAGACGATAGTGAAGATCAGCGCGCCGACGGCGACGCCGCCCATATACTCGGCGCCGGGCAGGCGTCCGATGACCGCCGTGTCGACGGCGCCAAGCAGGGGGATCGATACGTTGGCCGCCATCACCGGTCCGGCCAGGCGCCAGGTGCGGCGGTTCCAGTTTTCCGTCACGGCGGCGCCGACCCTGGTGTCATGTTAGAGCCTTTGCCGCGCGCCGCGAGGCGCCCGCGAACGATGTTCAGCACGATCATGTAAAAGATGCCACCGGCGACCGCCAAGGCGGTGCCGAGCCCGACGCCATGGGCCGGAAAGGTCACCGGGACCAGAACTAGGTAGCTGAGCACCCCGCCGAGTCCAACGGGAAATCCGCGTATGGCATTGCGCGCGTGATCCCGCCCGTAGGTAACGTGCAGGATCAACAGCACTGGTAACACGGTAATCGGGAAGCCCAACACAATACCGGCCCACACCGGCCCAACGATCTCCGCGACACCGGTCGCCGATACCACGAACAAGGCCGCGATCGCGGCGCGAGAGGCCAAGACGTGGCCGCCGAAACGGATCCGGGCAACCTTAACGCGACCATCCATGGGGCTCATCAGCAGCGTCACCACGACGATCGTCGTGATGCTCATGGCGAGGCTTGCGGGTAAGCCGAGATTCAACACCGTGACGCCCCATCCGACGATGAGGAATACTATGGTGGCGAACAACGTGGTCAACAAGGCGTTTGCCAAGGGCCGGCGCGTGGCGGTTTGCCATGCCGACACGCGCTCATAAGCAAAGGCGAACGCCACTGTTGCGGTAAAGCTGGCTATGCCGGATGGCACGGTCATTACGGCGAAATCGATACCGAGATCATGGCCGACGAAGAGTAAAATGATGGGAGCGCTCAACGGCGCGCCGGCCAGAACACCGGCCACGCGCGGGTTGACGAATTCGGCAATCGCCGAAATTGACAGAACGACCGAGGCCGAGACGACGATCTTGGCGAGAAGGAACCACGTGAGCATGGAAGCCGCCGGTGCCGGAGAAAAGCGTGGATGAGCGAGCCGCCACAAGCGGCCAGCAGAACCATCTTTCTTTCACGTTCGGATTATTTCGGCAAGCAGGGGCGGCGCGCCTGACTGATGTCGAAAATATCGTCAGGCGGCGGGGCGCCGCCGGCGCCGGCTCTCGCGGCCGCCACGCGCACCTTCGGCACCCTCGGCGGCGGGTTCGCGAAAACGCTGGATCCAGCGACGGCAGTCCGGGTCATGGCCCATGTAGACGTCGGCGCCCATGATCGCTGCCATTTCCGGTTCATGAAGTGGATTGGTAATCGCCGAGGTCAGGCCGGCGCCGATGGCCATGGACAGGAAGGCCGCGTTCATGCCGTGCCGATTGGGCAGGCCGAAGGAAAAATTCGACGCGCCGCATGTCGAGTTAACGTGAAGTTCCTCGCGCAGGCGGCGCAGGATGTGGTTGACCTGCCGGCCCGCCATCTGCATGGCGCCGACGGGCATGACCAGCGGGTCGACGACGATGTCCTCGCGCGGAATGCCGTAATCGGCGGCGCGCTCGACGATCTTCTTGGCGACGGCGAACCGTTCATCCGGGTCCTCGGAAATGCCGGTCTCGTCATTGGAGATGGCGACCACGGCGGCGCCGTATTTCTTGACCAGAGGCAGCACTGATTCCAGCCGTTCCTCCTCGCCGGTGACCGAGTTGACCAGCGCCTTGCCCTGATAAACGCTTAAGCCCGCTTCCAGGGCGGCGACGATGGAGGAATCGATGCTCAGCGGCACGTCGGTCAGCGACTGCACAAGGGTGATGCACTCGGCCAGGATGCGCGGCTCATCGGCCAGCGGAATGCCGGCGTTGACATCGAGCATCTGTGCGCCGGCGGCGACCTGGGCAAGGGCGTCGGATTCGACCCGGCTGTAATCGCCTTCGGCCATTTCCGCCGCCAAAAGCTTGCGTCCGGTTGGGTTGATGCGCTCGCCGATGAGCACGAACGGCTCCTCGAAGCCGATGGCGATTTCGCGTGTCGCGGAACTGACGACGGTACGGGTCATGGATGCGGAATCCTTGAAGGAAGACGAACGGATCGACAGGGCGTCTGGTCGTTAGGCGACGGCGTGGGCGCTGCCCTGACGACGTGACATGAAGTCGCGGGCGATTTCGACCGTCACCGCCGCGTCCCGGCAATAGGCATCGGCACCCACGTTGTCGGCGAAGGCCTCATTCAGCGGCGCACCGCCGACCAGCACGATGTAATCGTTGCGGATGCCGCGTTCCTTCAAGGTATCAATGACCACCTTCATGTAGGGCATGGTCGTGGTCAGCAACGCCGACAGGCCGAGGATTTCGGCATCATGTTCCTTCAGCGCCGCAATATATTCCTCGACGTCATTGTTGATGCCGATGTCGATAACCTCGAAACCGGCGCCCTCCATCATCATGCCGACCAGATTTTTGCCGATATCGTGGATGTCGCCCTTGACCGTGCCGATGACCATCTTGCCCATCTTCGGGGCACCGGTCTCCGCCAGCAACGGCCGCAGGATGGCCATGCCAGCCTTCATGGAATTGGCGGCCAGGAGAACTTCCGGCACGAACAGGATGCCATCGCGGAAATCGATGCCGACGATACGCATGCCCTCGACCAGCGCCTCGGTCAGGACCTTGTAGGGTGTCCAGCCACGCTCCAACAGAATGTTGGTCCCCTCGACGACCTCGTCCTTAAGGCCGTCGTACAGGTCGTCGTGCATTTGCTGGATAAGGTCCTCATCGCTGAGTTCCGACAGGACGATTTCTTCTTCTTCCGCTGCGGACATGGCGCATTCCTTTTGCCGAGCATCCACTGACGGCCCGGGACGGGCGCAATGTACCTTCCTCGTACCCATTGCCGGGCATGGCGGCTATCGCAAGGAAGACATCCGCTGCTTCGGCGGCGACACGGTCGATTTTCACCGTTTCCCAGGGGGGTGCCCTGATTCAACCGTTACGCAGCAATCCTTCGTCGCGCAGATAGTCCAAAACCCGGCGCGCCGCCGTTTCCGCGTCGAGATCGACGAGCGCGGCATTGCCCGCCCCCCTGGTGTCCAGCAACATCGCCATGCGCTCGGCGGCGGAGCCAGCGACGGTTGCCAACCGGCGTTGGCGGCGTCGCGCCGGTGCCTCGATCCAGGTTTCAGGTGCCGTGTCGCGAGGGGCCACGGCGGCGACGACATTGATGTCTCCCCTTCGGGCCCGGGCGCTGGCGTGGACGGCCATCGCGAGAGTCCTGGCATCGACGGTGAGCACGGCGGGCATTTTTGCCGCAATGCGTTGCCGCCCGCCACCGGGCAGCGCTTGCGTTGCCGTGACGCCGTCCCCGTCAATGTCGGCATCGACGACGCTGGAGATCAGGGGGCGATCCAACGCTTCGGCGATTAGATAGGGAACCATCCCCGAGTCTTCGCCGGCGTGGGACCGCGCGCCGGTCAGCACCAGCGCGGGTGCCATGCGCGCCAGATGGTCAATCAGCGCCGGGACCGGATCGGCATCACCGGCGATGTCGAGCACCGTTAGCCGATGCGCGCCCAGACCCAGATAGTCACGCAGCGCGCCGTCGTTTGGATTGCCCGCGTGCAGCACGTGGATACCGTCGCCCGGAACCAGCCGCCGCGCCAGACCGAGGGCGCGCCCATCACACGGAGCGGCCATGGGACGGCCGCTTACCGGGTGCCGGCCCGCGGCGACGAGGACAGCCAAGGTGGCGGGTTTACTTGCCGTCATGGGATTTCATCTCGGCGGCTAACCGCGCCAGCGCCGGCATCACTTCTTGCGCGTCGGCGATGATGGCGAGATCGGCGCGTTTCACCATGTCGGCGTGTAGATCGGTGTTCACCGCGACTACCCGCTGGCAGCGCTGAATGCCCTGCAGATGTTGCGCGGCGCCGGAAATGCCAAAGGCCAAATAGCAACGCGGCTCGACCAGCGTGCCGGAGGCGCCGACCTGCCGATCACGCGGCATCAAACCGCGATCGCAGATCACCCGGCTCGCTCCCTTGACGGCGCACAACGCCTTGGCGGCATCATCGAAGGCATCGAAATCGGTGACCCCGCCGCCGGCGCCGATGATCAGGTGCGCCTCGGCGAGCTGGCCGGTATCGCGATCGGGCGGCAGAACATCCAGATAACGCAGCCGGGAGCCGGTGACTGTCGCCGGCGACGGCAGGAGGCGGGCCTCGCGCGGTGGGCCGTCGTTCGCATCGAAGGCGGCGGTATCGATGGTCAAGATTCGCGACAATGGCATCGTGAGGTCGGCGCGCCCGCCATCGGCGCGGCGAATTATCTTGTCGTCCTCGATGGCGACGACCCCTATTGCCGGGCGAACACCGAGCGTTGCCGCGACCCGCCGCGCCAAGTCGCCGCCGGCGGCCGTCTCTCGGAACAGCAGCGCCGGGCTGCTGCTGTCCTCGGCCAGACAGCACAGCAAGGCGGCGCGAACATCCGCGTTCTCCTGGTTGCTCGGCAACGTGACGACGCGGTCGGCGCCAACGTCGCCGGCGTCCACGAGGTCGCCGAAGGAGACGGCGGTGACGGCGCCCGCGCAGTTGTTGGCCAGCCGCCGCGCCGCGCCCAGGAGTGCTCGATCATCAGCTTCCAAGCGTCCCCCCGGCGTCTCAACGACGGCAAGAACGAGCGGGGCGTCGTCGCCGGCCGCGGTAACGGGCTCCTGGGGCTCCGGGCTAGTGGTGGCGCTGCCCACGCCGCCCGACCGCGATAGGCGGTCGCGGCCCCGCTCGGCGCGCGGGTCTCGGCGCTTTCTCAAAGCCTTTCATCCATCGCGTCGAGCAACAGTTCAGCGACATCGCGCACCTCGGCTCGTGGCTGCAGCACCCCTTCCAGCATCACCGCGCAGTTGGGGCAGGCGACGGCAACGACGTCGGCGCCGGTGTCGCGCGCCTGCTCCATGCGCTGGTCGGGAATGCGGTGCTCGCCGGCGATATCGGTGAAGGCGGCACCGCCGCCCCAACCGCAGCAATGGCTTTGCGAGCGGTTGCGTTCCATCTCCCGCGGCGCCGCGCCGATGGCCGCGAGCAGCCGCCGGGGGGCGGCGAACTCGCCATTGTAGCGGCCCAGGTAGCAGGGATCATGGTAGGTCACCGTTGCGGCGGATGCGGCGCCGGGCACCAGCCGGCCGTCATCGACAAGGTCGGCGAGGAAGGCGGTGTGGTGAATGACCTCGAAGGAGCCGCCAAGCGCCGGGTACTCATTGCGAATGACGTGGAGCACGTGTGGATCGGCGGTGACGATCCGGTTGAAGCGGACCGCGCCCAGCGTCGCAATGTTGCGCCGCGCGAGATCCTGGAAGATGATTTCGTCGCCGAGCCGCCGCGCGAGATCACCGCAATCGGCCTCGGCGGCGCCGAGGATGGCGAAATCCACGTCGGCGCGGCGCAGCAGCGTCATCATGGCGCGCAGGGTGCGCTGTCCGCGCAGGTCGAATGCCGCCTCGCCAAGCCATAGCAGCACGTCGGTTTCGTCGCCGGCCGCCAGCACGCGGGGCGTCAGATCGACGGCGAATTCGGCGCGGCGGCCGAGATCGGTACCGGTGACGGTGTCGGTCAGACGCAGATTATCGAGCGCCTCGCCGCCCTTGCCGGGCACGGCACCGGACTCCATGGTGGCGAAGCGGCGCAGGTCGACGATGGCGTCCACGTGCTCGATCATCATCGGGCAGGCCTCGACGCAGGCGCGGCACGTTGTGCACGCCCACAGAGTATCCGGATGCAGCATGGCCTGCATGCCAACGATCGGCTGGTCGGCGCCGCCCGTGGTTGGTTCGATGGCGCGGCCCTGGGGATAGGGCAGGGTGCTGCGGTAGGACACGTCGCGCTGGCGGTTATCGGCGCTGGCGGCCAGCACCTGGATCAGTTTCTTCGGATTAAGGGGCAGTCCCGCCGACCACGCCGGGCAGGCTTCCTTGCAACGGCCGCATTCGACACAGGCGTCGAAGCCGAGCAACTGGTTCCAGGCGAAATCGCCGGGCGTCTCGACGCCGAGTTTAGAGGCGTCGAGGTCGAGCGGGCGCAGGTTTGTCGCGCGAGCAGCAGGCTCGAAGCGTTCGGGACGCGGGTGCGAGATCAGGTGCAACGCGCCGTGGACCGCGTGCCTCATCGGTCCCGTCGCCATGCCCATGATTAATTCCAGACATCCCCAGGCATAGAGTGCGGTGGCGACGGTGAAATGGCGCATGGCCTCGGGATGGCCCAGCGTTACCCAGGTCAGCCAACCAAGGCCGCCGCCAAACGCCATCAGCGCCCATGGTAATCGCTTGAAGGCACCGCCTGACAGCCGTGCCGGCTGTGGATTGCGCCGCTTCCACGCCATCAGGCCGCCGACGACGGTGATTGCCGCCGCCGCCAACACGACCCAGGCGAGCCCGGCGCCACCCCAGCCGGTAAGATGATAAAACAGCGCCAACGGTACCGAGGCGACGACCCCGCCGGCCGCCAACTGGTGCATGCGGGCACTGAAGGTATAGGGCGGCCGCGCGACGACGTCGTGTACGGCGCCGAAATAGAGCCTCGGCAGCAGCCAAGCTCGTCGCCAGAAATCAACCTCGGCCGGCCGGCCCGCGAACCAGCGGCGGGATCGCCAGGCGACGCCGATCACCGCCGCCGTGATACAGCCGAGCAGGGGCAGGGCGACGGCGAGTGTCGTCGCCGGTAGGGGGCCAATGTCATTCACGGGATCAAAGTTCCTTGCAGATGCGCAGCGCGTCGTAAATCGCCGCGTGCACGTTGCGGCTGGCCCAGGCATCACCGACGCGGAATAGGGTGAACGTGCCGTCGTCGTTGCGGGTGACCTCGCCGTTGCGGCCATCGGCGACGGCGCGCAGATCGAGTTCGCCCAGGTTGCGGCTCAATGGCTTCAATTCGTTGTAGAGATCGAGCACCGGCAGCGTACCGTATTCGATCACCACCTGATCGCACAGCCGTTCCTCTTCTTGATCGGAAAATTCGTTCTTCAGTACCGCGACCAGCCGGTTCCCCTCGCGATAGATCTCTTCCATCTTGGTGTCCGGTGTGAGGATGACGTCGTTGGCGTAGAGGTCGCGCAGATAAGTCGGGAAGTTGGAGGCACCGAGTTCGCGGGCGATCATGCGGTCCGAGGTGATCAGTTCCACCTTGATGCCGCGCTTGGCCAGGAAGGCGGCGGTGCCGGGGCCGGCGTCGTTGGCCTGTTCGTCATAGACCAGCACGGTTTCGCCCGGCTCGACCGCGCCGTTCAGGATGTCCCAGGTGGACACCGCCAGTTCCGGCCCGTTCTCGACGACCGAAAGATTAGGGGTGCCGCCGGTCGCCATGACCACCACGTCGGGAACCTCGGCGAGCACCCTGTCCTTGGTAGCCGGACTGCCGGTACGGATATCGACGCCCAGCTTCGCCGCCTGCAGATGCAGCCAGCGTGGGATGCCGGACAGCGCTTCGCGCCAGCCCGCCTTGGCGGCGATGTTGACTTGGCCGCCGGTGCGCTCCGAGGCCTCGAACAGCACCACCTCGTGTCCGACCGAAGCCGAAACCCGCGCCGCTTCCAGTCCGGCGACGCCGCCGCCGACCACGACGATCTTGCGCTTGCTGAACACGCGCCGGGTGATGACCTGCGGCATGGAGGCTTCGCGCCCGGTCGCCGGGTTCTGGATGCACAGCGCCTCGCCGCCGACGTAAATGCGGTCCAGGCAGTAGGATGCGCCGACGCACTGGCGGATATCGTCGACGCGGCCCTCGCGCATCTTGTTGACGATGTGCGGGTCGGCGATGTGCGGCCGGGTCATGGCGACCATGTCCATGTGGCCCTCGGCGACGGCGCGGGCGGCCGTGTTCACATCCGACACGCGGCCGCCATGGAACACCGCCATCTCCGGATACTTCTGTTTAATGGCGCTCGGCATATACAGATACGGCGCTGGCGGGAAGGCCATGCCCGGGATCATGGTCGACAGCGCCCGGTCGGTGGTCACGTTGCCGCAGTTGACGTTGAGATAATCGACGAGGCCGGACGCGACCAGCGCGTCGACGATGGCCATGCCTTCTTCCGGGCTGAGTCCGTCGTCCCATAGCTCATCGGCGGACAGCCGCACGCCAAGAATAAAATCGTCGCCGATCTGTTTGCGCATTTCCGCCAGCACGCCGAGCGGGAAACGCAGGCGGTTTTCCAGCGAGCCGCCGTATTCGTCGCCGCGTTGGTTGATTCCGGGGCTCCAGAACTGATCGATCAAATGGCCGGTGGCGAGCAGTTCGCAGCCGTCGAGCCCGCCCTCGACACAGCGCCGCGCCGCCTGGCCATAATCCTCGGTGACGCGGCGGATGTCCCAATCCTCCATTTCCTTGGGAAATGAACGGTGCGCCGGTTCGCGCACCGGCGATGACGACACCGTCGGGAACCAGTTCTCCGCGTCCCAGCGGGTGCGTCGGCCCATGTGCGTCAACTGGCACATCAATCTGGCGCCCTCGCCATGAATGCGCTCGGCGAATTCCTGGAAATAGGGGATGACGTCGTCGTCGCCGACATCGATCTGCGACCACAGCGCCGCCGGGCTGTCCGGCGACACCGAGGCCGAACCGCCAAACATGGTCAGCCCGATGCCGCCACGGGCCTTCTCCAGATGATAGAGCTGATAGCGCTGCTTCGGCCGCCCTTCATCCGCGTAGGCCGGCGCGTGACTGGTCGACATGACCCGGTTGCGGAAGATCACGTTCTTGACGGTGAAGGGCTGGAACAGGGCATCCAGATCGGCCACGGCGAACGTTTCCTTTCACGGGTACTGCGCGTCAGAGATGACAACAATTCATCGCCGCCGCGCTGTCAATCGCTCACACCATCGTTGTCGCGGGATTAATCAAAGGCGGCTTTGGTTCGCGCGACCAGTATTGTCGGTCATAATTGTGATGGAAATCGACGCGAAACGTCCGCGGTCATATCCTGAGGAGGCGGTGCTGCGGCGCCGCCTCTTCCGTTTCGGGCAACGGTTAATTCACGCCGGGTTGCTTGGCACCGCGACCAGGGCGCAGCCGTCAATGCGCCAGGTGCCGTCGGGCAGGCGTTGCATGGGATAGACGGCCATCATCAGGCCGCCGCCGGCGTCCTCGACGAGGGCGCGCTGGATGGTGCGGCCATCATCCTCGATGAGCTCCATGAAGGCGACGCGGCGGGGATTGAGGAGTACGGGGTAACCTTGGCGGACCATGGCCATGAAACCTTCCGGCGTGCCGAAGATTTCGCGGATGTTATTGGAGGCGAGGGCGAAGGCGGCGCCGGCGTCGCCTTGGCGGAAGGCCTCGATCTGACGCTTGATGACAGCCTGGATGGCGGGCGCTTTGTCGGCCCGTGCCGGGACGGCGCCGGTGAATAGTGCGGCTATCAGAATTAAAGCGAGGAACGATCGGATCATGGTCATGTTCACGGCTCCTTCTCATTGTTCCTTCTGGCGGGTTTCCCGTCGCGCGATGTAAAGCCCGGTGACGATGACGATGCCGGCGCCGAGAATGGTGGTGCCGCCGGGGGTGTTGCCCCAGAGCAGCAGATCATAGCTGACGGCCCACAGGATCGCCGTGTATTCGAACGGGATCACCACCGACGCCGGCGCCAGCCGGATCGCCAGGGTCATCAGAATCTGGCCCATGCCGCCGACCACCCCAGCGGCGAGATAGTAGCGCATAATTTCCCACGGCGGCGTGATCCAGACGAACGGCATGATGCAGCCGGCCACCAACACGCCAGCGATCATGTAGTAGAAGACGATGGTGAAGGCGCTTTCCGTCGCCGAGAGACGCTTGACCATGACGATGGTCATCGCCCAGCAAATGACCCCGAGCAACGCGAACAGACTGCCCGTTTCGATGTTGCCGCCTGGATTGAGCGCCACCAGCACGCCGATGAAGCCGACGATGATGGCGCCCCAGCGATGGATGCCGACCTTTTCCTTCAAATAGACGATGGCGAACAGAGTGGCGAAGATCGGCACCGACATGGCGACGGCGCTGACGCTGACCAGCGGGATCAGCGCATAGGCCTGAAAGAAGCTGGCATTGCCGAGCACGCCGGTGAACGAGCGCGCCGCGTGGCCCCATGGGTTCTGCGTCTTGAATGCCGCCGTGCCACCGGTCCAGAGAATCATCGGCACGACCATGGCGGCGGCGACCGAATTGCGCAGAAAGGTGGCCTGGAAGGGACTGTAGTCCGGCCCCACCAGCTTGATGAACATGCCCATGGAGGCGAGACAGCCGACCGCGATGGTCATCGCCAGAATGCCGAGGGCGGTGGATTGGCGGGGCGGCTCGGCGGCGGGGGATGGCGGCAGGGGCATGGCCGAAGACTACGCCAAGCCGTCGCGGCGCGTCTCGCCAAAACAAGCCGGCGGGTCGCCGTTAAGGGGAAAGGGCGCGGCTCAGCGGGCCGTCGGTGGCCGGCCACAGGCCCTTGTCGACGGCGCGGCTGCCCTCGAACACCACATAACTGCGCCGGCCGTAATGCGGCAGAGGACGCATCAGGGCCATCAGCGCCGCGCTGTCGCGAACCGAGACGACGTAGACCGGCAGCCCCGCTGCTGTTCGCGCCGCCCACGCCCGCGCCGTTCCTGGCGATGTCGGGGCCTCGGGTGACAGGCCGAGGGCGGTGCTGGCCCGTGCCGTGTCGGCGTCGAGACCGATCAGCAGCAACGGTTCGCTTGGTTTGTCCCCGGACACGATGCGGGGGGGGCGGTCCAACAATCGTTCGGCCAGGGATTTCGCGTCGGACTGAAACGCCGCGTCGTCGGTGACGATGGCCAGCCCCGGCGTCGCGGCGAGGGTGACATCGCGCAGGATCGGCGGGCTTTCGCCGGGCAGCAGGCGTCGCAGGGTCTCGAACGACGGATCCACATGGACCCGGGTCGGCTTCGCATCGACGATGATCTCGATGATTTCGTTGTTCCTCGACAGGCGGACGGGGAAGGATCGCGGACCGGTGGCGGTGTCGATGGTTACCGGCAGGGTCAACCGATAGGCGGGCGGGTCCTGGCGCAATTGCAACCACACGACATACCCCGAGTCCCGGGCCGATACGGTGGCGGAAATCAATTCGACGCGGGGCGCGCCGGATCGCTCCAGCCATTGGCTGAAGAACCAGCCCAGATCCGTCCCGGCCGAGGCCTCGAAGGCACTACGAATATCGTCCCAGCCGGCGGTGGCGAACGCGTGGCTGCGGTAGAAGCGTCGGATGGCGCGCGCGTAGGCTGCGTCGCCGACCTGGCGCCGCAGCATGTGAACGATCATCGCCACCTTGTTGTAGCCGATCACCTGGCCGGCCTGATGGCTCTTGGATACGAAGGCTCGCACCGGGTGGTCGCGGTCCGCCGGCAGGGCGGCGATATCGCGCAGCCAGCCGAGCCGCATGCGCATCGCCGCGTCGCCGCCCTGGTCCTCGGCCAGTCCGTAGTCGGCCATGTAGGTGGTCAGGCCTTCCGCCCAGTTGCCGCTGGCGTAATCGACGCCGACCGCGTTGCCCCACCAACTGTGCGCCACCTCGTGCGCCAGCGAGCGGCCGCGCATGAATGGCAGCGGCAGCACCCGCCGGCCAACGTAGGTCAGGGTCGGGAAGCCAAGCCCGACCGGCAGCGGCGCCGAAACCACGTGAAAATCCTGATACGGATAGGGGCCGATCGCGGCCGAGAAGCGTTCGATGAAGTGCCCGGCGCGGTCGAGGTAGTCCGCCGCCAGGTTCGCCAGACCGGCGTGGAAATAGGTGCGCAGGCGCAAACCCGATTGCCGGCGCTCGCTGATCACGTAGGGGCCGATGAAGACGCTGGGCGGCTCCATGGGTTTGTCGGCGACGATGGTCGCGCTGTGCTTGTCGCCCACCGTTTGCTCGTCGGTCAACCGCCCCGTCGCGATGGCGCGCAGCGGTGCCGTGGTTTCGATGGTCAACCGATAGGTGAACGTGTCGTCGCCGGTGTCCGGCAGCCAGCCCGAACCGGCGGGCAGGTACAAATGTTCGGCGTCGGCGAAGCCTCGCGTGTCGGCCGGCAACGCACCAATCAGGCGTAGCTCGACGTCGTGGCGGCCTTGATCGGCGAGATCCACGGCGCCGTTGTTGCGTTCGGCCGGGTTGCCATCGACCCGTAACGCGGCGATTCGCATCCACGGCGCCAAACCCAGCGGCAGACGGTCGCGGCCCTCGATGGTAAAGCGGTCATGGACCTCGATCGTTCCGGTTTTTGCGTCGTAAGCCAGGCGGACGTCGTGGTGCGGCGGCGCGGCCGCCGTGGACAGCGCGGGTGCCAGAACACCGACGATCAATAGCAGGGCGCCAACGACCCGTGCGCGCCTCATTCGCCCTGACTCGGCCGGGCCGGGAACTTGGCGACCATGTCCAGCGTTTCGCCGCCGCGCACCACGCGCAGCGGCAGCCAGGTTCCCGGGGCCTGACGGCCGATGATGGCGATCAGGTCCTGGTTGCGCTTGACCGGTACGCCGGCGGCTTGGGTGATCACGTCGCCCTTGGCGATGCCGGCGGCGGCGGCGACGCTGCCGTCGACCACCCGGCTGACCTTTACGCCCTTGGGAGTGCCCTCAATGACCACCCCCAGCTTGGGTTTTCTCGGCGCCCCGTCCGCCGCCGTTGCCGGCGGGTTCGTGATCATGAACACCGCGTCGGCGATATCGCGCGGCAGGTCGGCGCAATCGGTCGGCGCCATCGGCAGGGCGACGGCGACGTCGTCGATCCCCAGGTCGCGCAGTTGATGCGGTACGCCGTTGCCGAACTCCACGTGGCCGCGCCCCATGATGCCGACCACCAGGGCATCGGGGTGAGCCTTGGCGGCGCTGGCGATGGCCTCGGCCATGGCGCGGTCCCAGGTCAGTTGCGCGGCGACGAAGCGCTCGAACCCGGGCCGCTTCAGAATGTCGGCGATCTCGGGTGGAGAATCCTTCGACGACGTCGAACCGTGAATGCCGGCCTTCATCTTGGCCTGGAACACGACGGCCAAGGAGCGTTGGTAGGCCGCGCTCGCCGGAACCGGCCTGCCGACGCCCTCGCGCTCGGCTTCGGGGACCCCGTCCCAGCCTTTCTGGCCGACGCGGCGCACCAGCGCGCGGTCGACATTCGCCGCCACCATGGGCAGGCGGTTGAGCCGGGCGAACTGGAACAGCGGCATGTACATGTCGGCGCCGAAGCCCCAGACCGCCGACCATCGGCTTTCGTCGAGGAAGTCCTTTTCCGATAGTTCTCCGGCGACCCAGCGGTCGAGCGCCGGCTGGCTCTGGCGGGGAAAACTCTCGAAGGCGATGACCATGCGCCCGCGCCGGCCATGCAATGCGGCCAGCATTTGTGCCTGCCAGCGGTGATGGTCGGCGTTGTCGTGCTGCTCACCCAGCAGCACCACCCGTCGCGCCGCCAGGGCGTCGATCACCACGGTTGGCGCGGCGCCCTTGCCGGTTACGGGGTCGACCCAGGTGCCGGCGGTGCCGCAAGCTTTAAGCGGAGTCGCGTCAACGGAATCGGTTGCCGCACAGGCGACCAATCCGACCACCACCGTTACGGCAAAAACGACGGCGGCGCGGCCTCTAGGCAAACGGGAAACATTCAATTCCTGAAACTCCGGCGGGCAAGGTCAAACCATGTACGACGCGCGCGACGCCGCGGACCACTCAACCCCCGTTCGGTACTCGCCAACAATGCCGCACAACGCCGGCCTGGTCCACGCCGGATTTCCGAGTTGCGGCGATCACGACCGCAATTTCGCGTTCTCCGGATCATACGGGCTTTCGCCCATCACCGTGACCTTGTGGAGGGTGCCGAGGATGTTCATCTCGAACGCGTTGCCCTCAGCGGCGTGGTCGGGGTGGAGCATGGCCATGACCAGGGATTTTTCCAGGCGCGGGCCGTAGTTGCCCGAGGTGGCGCGGCCGACCAGTTTACCGTCCTTGTAGATGGGGTTGTTGCCGAGGGCGTCGGCGTCGGTGACGTCGTGCACTTCCATGGTGACGATCTGGTTGGCGGTGCCGCGTTCGCGCCACGCCACCAGGGCGTCGCGGCCGATGAAGTCCCCCTTGTTGGGATGCACGAAGCGATCGAGGCCGGATTCGAAAGCGGAATACTCAATAGAGAGCTCGGTGCCGACCATGCGGTAGGATTTTTCGATGCGCAGCATGTCCATGGCGCGGATGCCGAAGGGCTTGAGGCCGAGGTCGGCGCCGGCCGCCATCAGTTTGTCGAAGATGTGGTTCTGGTATTCGATCGGATGGTGCAGTTCCCAGCCCAGTTCGCCGACGAAGTTGACCCGGGCGGCGAGGGCCGGGGCGAGGCCGACATCGATCCACTGCGAGGTCAGCCAGGGGAAGGCCTCGTTGGAGAAGTCGGCGTCGGAAACCCGCTGCATCAGATCCCGCGTTTTCGGTCCGGACACCACCAATACGCCATAGGCATTGGTGATGTTCTCGAACTGCACCGAGCCGTCGGATGGCATGTGCTTCTTTATCCAGTCGTGGTCGAGGCGCTGCAATGCGCCGGCGGAAACGATGTAGAAGCTTTCGCCCATCGCGGTCGGCGTCTCGCGGATGATGGTGAATTCCGAATGCACGCCGCCCTTGGAATTCAGGGCATGGCAGAGGCCGACGCGACCGATCGCCTTGGGCAGCCGATTGGCCACCAGCTTGTCGAGAAAGGCCTCGGCGCCGGGGCCGGAAACCCGGCACTTGGCGAAGGCGGTCATGTCCAGCAGGCCGACGTTCTCGGCCACATTCCTGGCCTCGTTGACGGCGTGCTGCCACCAGGCGGAGCGACGGAACGACCAATCGTCCTCCGGCGCGATCCCCTCGGGCGCGAACCAGTTGGCCCGTTCCCAGCCGAACTTCTGGCCGAACACGGCGCCCAGATCCTTCAGGCGTTCATAGCAGGGCGCGGTGCGCAGCGGCCGGCCGTCTTCCCGTTCCTCGTCCGGATAATGGATGACGAAGACGTTGCGGTAGGCTTCCTCGTTCTTGGTCTTGAGGTAGGCTTTGGTGGCGTAATCGCCGAAGCGGCGCGGGTCGACGCCCAGCATGTCGATGGTCGGCTCGCCATCGACGATCCATTCGGCCAGCTGCCAGCCGGCGCCACCGGCGGCGGTGATGCCGAAGCTGTGGCCCTCGTTGAGCCAGAAATTAGGCAAGTCCCAGGCCGGGCCGATGATCGGGCTGCCGTCCGGCGTGTAACAGATGGCGCCGTTGAACACCTCCTTGACGCCGACCTCGCCGAACGCCGGGACGCGCATGATGGCGTCCTCGATATGCGGCTCCAGCCGCTCGATGTCTTCCTGGAACAGCTCATACTCGGAGTCGGCCGATGGACCGTCGACATAACAGACCGGGGCGCCCACTTCGTAGGGGCCGAGCAACAGACCGCCGGCTTCCTCGCGCATGTACCACGACGCGTCGGAGCCACGCAGCACGCCCATTTCCGGCAGGCCGTCGGCGTGGCGCTGTTTGATTTCGGGGTGTGCCTCGGTGACGATGTACTGGTGTTCGACCGGGATGACCGGGATGTCGAGGCCGACCATCTTGCCGGTCTGGCGAACGAAATTGCCGGTCGCGGTGACCACGTGTTCGCAAGCAATGTCGCCCTTGTCGGTGGAGACCAGCCATTCATCACCGCGGCGGGTGATGCCGGTGACAGTGGTGAAGCGGTTGATCTCGGCGCCCATGGCGCGGGCCCCTGTGGCCAATGCCTGGGTCAGATCGGCCGGCTGGATATAGCCGTCGTCGGGATGCTGAATGGCGCCGACGATGCCGTCGGTGTTGCACAGCGGCCAGATCTCCTTGACCTGGTCGGGCGTCAGAAAGTTGACGTTGACGCCGATGGTCTCGGCGACGCCGGCGTACTGGTGGTATTCGTCCATGCGGTCCTGGTTCGTCGCCAAACGGATGTTGGATACCGTTCGCAGGCCGGCGTTCTTGCCGGTCTCGGCCTCCAGTTCGCCATAGAGCTTGACCGAATATTTGTGAATCTGGCCGACGCTGTAGCTCATGTTGAACAGCGGCAACAGTCCCGCCGCGTGCCAGGTGGAGCCCGACGTCAGTTCCTTGCGTTCGATCAGCACCACGTCCGACCAACCCTTCTTGGCCAGGTGATAGAGCGTCGAGACGCCGACCACGCCGCCCCCGATGACGACCACGCGCGCTTGGCTTTTCATCACAGAATCCTCTTCGAAGACCGCCCCCACCGGGCGTCATGGAATTTCACCATATGGGCTAGGGGTTCCGCCAGCCCGCCGCTAGGCGCGGCGCGACCATGGGTGTTCCGAATTCGCCAAGGTGATCGCGCCGGGCACGGGATCGCATTGATCCGCATCAAAATTTGACTTTGGCGGCGCGGTTTCCTTGAATGCCGATTGGGCTCAAATAACGAAGAACGGTTGCATCAATGGCCGTCACGCCGCTGGGGACAATGAGACGCAAAATTAAAGGGTTATCTTTTAAGAGTTCAGGCTTGTTTTCTAAAAAACCTAGGCTTCTTTCGAAACGATAAACGTCGAACTGGTTCAGCTTATTTGCCGATTTGAGAAACAGCGGAACGTTATGCATCGTCTTGCTAATTGCCAGCACACGAGCTGTTAGTGTCTGTGGATCAGCGGAGTTCTCCGCCAGCGATCTGATCGTGATAAATGAATGGTACAGTAGTTTACCCCCAAAGACTGGTCCGGTTTGAATGTTAGTGCATCATCCAGTCACTAAAATACACGGTGGGCC
>JAYOFM010000065.1:0-21317 GCA_038117225.1 Rhodospirillales bacterium | reverse complement strand
CGCTCGACTATCTGGTCGGCTTTACCTTGTCGCCGGTGCTGTGGCGCAAGCTGCCGGGCAGCCGATCGGCCGGCCGCGTGCAATCGGTCGCCTTGCGCATCGTCTGCGAACGCGAGGACGAAATCGAGAATTTCAAGGCCCAGGAATACTGGTCGATCAAAGGCCTATTCGTGACGCCCACGGGTGATCCCTTCACCACCCAATTAACCCACTTGAACGGCGAAAAGCTGGCCCGCATGGCGATCGGCACGGCGGCCCAGGCGAATGCCGCGAAGGCCGCCATCGAAAGCCGCGCATTCAGCGTTGTTAAGGTCGAGAAGAAACAAACGCGCCGCAATCCGTCGCCGCCGTTCACCACATCGACCCTGCAGCAGGAATCCGCGCGCAAGCTCTACTTCGCCGCGCGCAAGACCATGCAGGTGGCGCAAAAGCTCTACGAAGGCGTCAACATCGGCGGCGAGACCGTCGGGCTGATCACCTACATGCGAACCGACGGGGTGCAGATGGCGGAAGACGCCATTACCGCCACCCGCGCCATGATCGGTCGCAGCTTCGGTGATCGCTATGTTCCGGCAACGGCGAAACATTATAAGACCAAGGCCAAGAATGCCCAGGAAGCGCACGAAGCGATCCGGCCGACCGACCCGGGGCGGCATCCGGATGAAATCGCAAAGTATCTCGACGCGGATCAACGCAAACTTTACGAGTTGATCTGGAAGCGCACGCTGGCCAGCCAAATGGAACAGGCCGTACTGGATCAAGTGGCCGTCGACGTGGGCTCCGACGACGGTACCGTGATGCTGCGCGCCAACGGGTCGGTGGTCGTCTTCGATGGCTTTCTCAGGCTTTACCGGGAAAGCCGCGATGATGATGACGGCGGCAACGAGGCGAAGGACGATGGCAAGGAGACGCCGAAAGACGCCCCCCGCGACGGCGATCGGATACTGCCGGCGATGGCGGAGGGGGATCGGACGGCGCGCCGCGAGGTCATCACCGAGCAGCATTTTACCCAGCCGCCGCCGCGCTATTCCGAGGCCAGCCTGGTCAAGAAACTGGAAGAACTCGGCATCGGCCGGCCGTCGACCTACGCATCGATCCTGTCGGTACTGCAGGATCGAAATTATGTGCGCCTAGAGCAGCGGCGTTTCATTCCGGAGGATCGCGGGCGACTGGTCACCGCGTTTCTGAACAGTTTCTTCACCCGTTATGTGGCCTATGACTTCACCGCTGATCTGGAAGAGAAACTGGACGATATTTCAGGTGGCCGCATTAACTGGAAACAGGTGCTGCGCGAATTCTGGGATGCCTTCAGTTCCAAGGTCGAGGAAACCAAGAGCCTGCGCGTCACCCACGTATTGGACGCCCTGGACGAATTGCTCGGCCCGCATTTCTTCCGCCCCGGCGACGACGGCATCGACCCGCGCAAATGTCAGTCGTGCGGCGACGGCCGGCTCAATCTGAAACTCGGCAAGTTCGGCGCCTTCATCGGCTGCGCCAATTATCCCGAATGCCGTTTCACCCGGCCGCTTGAAGTGGTCGAGGGCGGCGGCGGCGCCAACGGCATGGCTGGGCCCGTGGAACTCGGCAATGACCCGGAAACCGGGCTACCGATTAGCCTGCGCAAGGGGCCGTATGGATTTTACGTCCAATTGGGTGAGCCAGACCCGGAAGATAAGAAGAAAAAACCGAAACGGGCCTCGTTGCTCAAGGGCACTGACCCGCAGTTGGTTGATCTTGAAATGGCATTGGGCCTGTTGTCACTGCCACGTACATTGGGGCAGGATCCGGAATCCGGCGAGGACATCACCGCCGGTATCGGCCGCTTCGGTCCCTACGTGAAGCGCGGCGGGACTTATGTTTCGCTCAAGGGCGATGACGACGTGATGGCCATTCAAATGAATCGGGCCTGCCATTTGCTGGCATCGAAACCGCGACGCGACCCGCCGAAGGTGGTCGGGGACCATCCCAAGGACAAGAAGCCGATCACCATCAAGGACGGGCGCTACGGCCCCTATGTGCAACACGGCAAGGTCATGGCGACGATTCCGAAAGACCAGGACAAGGAGTCGGTGACGCTGGAACAGGCCGTGGAACTGCTGGCCGCGAAATCGGGCAAGGGTGGTGCCAAGACGCCGGCAAAGAAGGCCACTAAGAAGGCTGCGAAAAAGAAACCGGCCAAGAGGAAGACGGCGAAGAAAACCGTCAAAAAAGTGCCCAAGGTCCAGGCAAGCGCGGGTGACTAGAAAAAAAACAAAAAGATCTTTAGGCCAAGGCGCGCCCTTCCCCAGCCGTGAGCAAATTCTAGAATTTATCCAGCAGAATCCGCAACGGATCGGCAAGCGCGAAATCGCTCGCGCGTTCAACCTGAATCCAGAACAGAAAAAAACACTGAAGAAAGTCCTCCGCGACATGCAGGATGACGGCAGCGTGCAGCGCGGGCGTGGCCGGCGCTTCAGCGAACCGGGCACGCTGCCGCCGGTCAGCATGGTCGTCGTTTCCGGAATCGACGTGGATGGCGACGTATTGGCGCGGCCGCTGAACTGGAACACCGAAAATGACGGCCCGCCGCCGTCCATCCTGATGGCGCCCGAACGCGATGGCCGCCCAGCGCTGGGCATTGGCGACCGGGTATTGGCCCGTCTGACCCCGGTCGGCAAGGTCTACGAAGGACGCACCATCCGCCGCCTCGAAACATCGCCCGCTGATGTCCTGGGAATCGTCGAAATGGTTGGCGGCGAAATGCGGGTACGCCCCACCGACCGGCGCCAGAAAAGCGACATCGTGATCCACGCCGGCGATGCCGGCAGTGCCGGTGCGGGTGATCTCGTCCGCGTCGAACTGCTGTCCGGTCGCCGTCTTGGCGCGCCGCAAGGGCGGATCGTCGAGCGCATCGCCGACGCGGAAGGTCCGAGGGCCATCAGCCTGATCGCGTTGAAAGAACGAGACATTCCCATCGACTTTCCCGCCGCCGCGCTTGCCCAGGCCGATACTTGCACGGCGGCACCACTGGACAGGCGCGAGGACTTGCGCCGGCTGCCCCTGGTTACCATCGATGGCGCCGACGCCCGTGATTTCGACGATGCGGTGTTCGCGCGCGCCGATGACGATCCCGCCAACGCCGGCGGCCACCGATTGATTGTCGCCATCGCCGATGTCGCCTGGTATGTGCGGCCGGGTGATGCGCTTGACCAAGCGGCCCTGGAACGCGGCACCTCTGTTTATCTGCCCGACCGCGTCGTGCCGATGCTGCCCGAGGCAATTTCCAACGGCTGGTGTTCGCTGCGCCCCGACGAGGACCGCCCGTGCCTGGCCGCTCACCTGACCATCGACGCCGATGGCGTGCTGCGAAAACACCGTTTCACCCGCGCGTTGATGCGCTCGCGTGCTCGCCTGACCTATGAACAGGTGGAAACGGCGCACGAAGGCCGCCCTGACGAAGTCACGGCGCCGTTGCTCGGCGAGGTGATCCATCCGCTCTATGCCGCGTTCGAAGTCCTCGACCAGCAACGGGCCAAGCGCGGCGCGCTGGAACTCGATCTGCCGGAACGCAAGGTCATCCTCAGCGATGATGGCGAGGTCAAGGCCATCGAACCGCGAACCCGATTGGACAGTCACCGCCTGATCGAGGAATTCATGATCGCCGCCAATGTGGCCGCGGCGGAGACCCTGGAACGCAAGCGCGCGCCCTGCCTTTACCGGATCCACGACCAGCCATCGGTCGAAAAACTGCGGATGCTGTCGGAATTTCTCGATAGCTTGGATATTCCATTTCCCAAGTCGGGCAACGTCACCCCAGCCGGATTCAACAAAATACTCAAGCGCGTCGACGACACGGCGGAGAAACATCTGGTGCACGACGTGGTGTTGCGCTCGCAGGCGCAAGCAGTTTACGCGCCGGACAACATCGGTCATTTCGGTCTGGCACTCAGTCGATATTGCCACTTCACATCGCCGATCCGGCGCTATCCCGACCTGATCGTCCACCGCGCCCTGATCCGCCTACTCGGTCTGGGGAAAGGCGGTTTGGACGATGCTGATCTCGATCTCGACGAGTTGGGCCAGCGCCTGTCCGATCTCGAGCGGCGCGCCGCTAACGCCGAACGGGATGCCGTCGATCGTTTTACCGCGCGTTTTCTCGCTGACCGCGTCGGCGCCCTGTTCAGCGGCCGCATCAATGGGGTGACCAGGTTCGGCCTGTTTATCACCCTCGATGAAACCGGCGCCGACGGCTTGGTGCCGATCCGCACCCTGTCCGATGACTATTACCATCATGACGAGGTTCACCACACCCTGACCGGCCGCAACAACGGCCGACGCTACCGCCTGGGGGATCCGGTGGAGGTCATGCTGGCGGAAGCGACGCCGATCACCGGCGGCCTGGTGTTTCGGATCACCGATGGCGGCAACGATGCACCGACGGAGGCGCGGCGTGGCGGCCCCCGCCGCACGCCGCGCGGTCACCGCCGCCGCTAAGACATCGTGATCTTGGCGTGCACGGGCGGCATCTTCGCCGTAGAATATGCCCCATGAGCCCGAAAGTTTATCAATTGGCGCGCGGGGGCGCCGCGATGCTTGTTCTGTCGCTGGTGCTCGGCGCCTGCGCGTCACCACGCGTCGACGGTGACGCCGGTCGTGACCATTTTTCGGCGCCCGCGGCGGAAGAAGTCTTCGCCGCCGGCTACAGCAACATCAGTGACCGCTATATCGAGCCCATATCACTACGGCGGGTCGGTATCGAGGGCGTACGCGGCCTCGGCGCGATTGATCCCGAGCTGAAAGTGCGACCTGATGGCAACGATATCGTGCTCGCCTACGGCGACCATGAAATTGCCCGCCGACCGCTGCCTATCAGTGACGATCCGCGCGCTTGGGCGGCCTTGACGGTCGATCTCTCGCTGGTCGGACGGCAAAACTCCGACGATCTCCGCAGCGCCGATGCGGAAAAGCTGTATGAGGCCGTCTTCGACGGCGTGCTATCTGAACTCGATCTCTATTCCCGGTACGCCGGCGCTAGCGAAGCCCGACGCCACCGTGCCAAGCGCGAAGGGTTCGGTGGCATCGGCATTCGCTATCGCTTGGTCAATGGCGTCGCCACGATCACTCAGGTGACGCCAAAGACACCCGCGGCCGAGGCCAATATCACGCCAGGTGATCGTATCACCCACATTGGCAAGGTCGCCATCGGCGGCCTGCCGAGCCGGCGCATTACCGATCAGATCCGCGGCCCTTTAAAAACACGAGTGGTACTGACCATCGAGCGGGACGGCCGGGACACACCGTTCGCCGTTGAATTGGAACGCCGCCATATCGTGCCCGAGACGATCAGGGCGCGGATCGAGAACGGCATTATTGTCGCACGCGTTCTCAGTTTCAATCAGGACACGGCGGCATCACTCGGCCGCAAGATTAAGGCCTTGCGGGGCAAAAATGCGGATGTTGCCGGACTGGTGCTTGATATGCGCAGCAACCCCGGTGGTCTGTTGAAGCAATCGGTCAAGGTGGCCGATCTCTTGTTAACCCAGGGCACCATCGTGGATACGCGGGGCCGTCATCCGGATAGCCTGCATTCATACGAGGCCGGTGGCGATGATCTATTGGCGGGGCTGCCCGTCGTGGTGTTGATCGACGGCAAATCCGCATCGGCGGCGGAAATTGTCGCCGCGGCGTTACAGGACCGTCACCGCGCCGTCGTCGTCGGCACCACGTCTTTCGGCAAGGGCACGGTGCAAACGGTCGTTCGACTGCCCAATGACGGTGAGATGACGCTGACCTGGTCGCGGTTCGTTGCCCCCACAGGCTATATGTTGCAAGGCCTTGGCGTGCTGCCGGCGGTCTGCACCAGCGGCAATAAGGATGATGCCCTGGCCTTGGCGTCGGCGCTCAACGACCAAGCCGCATCGTCGGCGCGAATGGAAGATTGGCGCCGACCGGGGCTGAAGGGCAAGGACGAAGCGAAGGCCCTACGGGCGGCGTGCCCGTCGCAGCGGCGCGGCGATGACGTTGATCTTCGTGTCGCATTACGACTACTGAAGGCACCGGCCCTCTATGCCCGGGCCATGGGAGTCAGCGCTTCCATGGCGTCTCGACCCTAGTCGTCCCCGCGCTCCCCTGTGGGCCTCCTCTTGACAGCGCCCTCGGCCGCTGTATTGTGCCGGCCCGACCGCCATGAAGGCGGCAATCTCGAGGAATGGAAAGTCATGGCCAAGCCTACCGTCATTCAGATCAAGCTCGTCAGCACGGCGGACACGGGATACTACTACGTGACCAAGAAAAATCCCCGCAACACGACGGAAAAGCTGGAAATGCGGAAGTACGACCCGGTTATCCGCAAGCACGTCATGTTCAAGGAAGCGAAGATCAAATAGCGGGCGCGCTGCCCTGTTCGGCAGTAATTATTCGATCGGCGGGTCTGTAACCACGCTGTTTCGCCCAGAATTCTTTGCCGCATAAAGCGCCGTATCGGCGCGCTTCAGCAATGCCGCCGACGTCTCCGTGGCATCGCGTGACTGCGCGACCCCAATGCTCAATGTCACCGTCAAATTATCGACTTCGGCATCAACCGGCACCGGTGTTTCGGCCATGCGTTGGCGCAGCCGATCAGCGACCGGCGCCGCTACCGCCAAATCGGTGTCGGGCATGACGACGACGAATTCCTCGCCGCCATAACGCACCGCGAGGTCGAAACCCCGCACATTGCGCAGAATCCGTTCGGCGACGGCAACCAGTACCGTATCGCCTACGGCATGCCCGTGGTTATCGTTGACGACCTTGAAATGATCGATGTCGATCATTAACAGCGTCACCGGACGATTGTTGTCAGCGACGCGCCGCATCACGCCTTCAAGGTGCGAATCCAGGTATCGACGATTGTGCAACCCGGTCAAGCTGTCCGTCAGCGCCATCGATAGCTGGCTCAGAAACAGATCACGCAAACGATCCTGATAGCGCTTTCGCCGCACCTGGGTGCGCACCCGGGCCAGCAATTCCTGATCGTCGAGCGGCCGGGTGATGTAATCGTTGCTGCCGAGTTCTAGCGCCTTAATCATGGCCGGCATATCAACGTCATCGCCGATGGTGATGATGGGGATTTGTCGCATCGGTTCCAGCGACCGCAGAGCGGACGCCAGTCGCAGCGTCGGGTCCGCGTCCTCGCCGAATGACAGCACGACCACGTCTGGCTGGTGTTCCAAAATTCGTTGCTCGGCACCGACGCCAGGCGCGACCGAGAAAACCACGTCACCGTCCGCCGACAATACGCTGTCAACAGTGCCGTTCTCGAGCGAGCTATCGCCAATCATAACGACCTTGGCGCCGCGGCCATCATCCAGGGACGGCAACGCCCCTTCCACCAAACCCATGCGCTGGCCGGTTTCCTCGCGCAGACGCCATTGGTCAAGCATCTGCTTAAGACGCAGCAGCGACCGCACGCGCGCCATCAGCGTAGTATCGTCGACCGGTTTGGTGAGGAACTCATCTGCCCCCGCTGCCAGTCCTTGAATTCGGTCGTCCCGCCCACCAAGCGCGGTTACCATGACGACGGGAATATGGGCTGTCCGGGCATCGGCCTTAAGCCGGTCGCACACTTCGAAGCCGTTCATATCCGGCATCATCACGTCAAGAAGGATGATATCGGGATCGTCCTCGGCGGCATTGATCAAAGCCTCGGGGCCGCTCGTTGCGACCACGACATCGTAGTACTCGGCCGTCAGCTTCGCCGCCAGCACCTTGGCACTGGCCGGTGTATCGTCGACGATGAGGATGCGTGCCGGCATAGCGAGTGCCTGACGGCCGACGAATGTTTAGTTCAAGAACTTCGCCACGGTTTCAAGGAAAGTCGGCACGGAGATGGGTTTGGCGATATAGCCTTCGCACCCACCTTCGCGAATTTTTTCCTCGTCACCCTTCATGGCGAAGGCGGTCACGGCGATGACCGGGATGTGGCACAAATCGTCGTCCGCCTTGAGCATTTTTGTCACTTCCAGACCCGAAATTTCCGGCAATTGAATATCCATCAGGATGAGATCGGGCATGTGTTCGCGCGCCAGGGTCAGGGCGTTGCGCCCATCCATGGTCAGGACGGTTTCATAACCGTACGCCTGCAGGAGATCGTTGAACAATTTCATGTTCAGATCGTTATCTTCAACGATCAGGATAGTCTTCGACATCAACACCCCCGTAACCGTCGGGCACCCCGACCATCCCGTTTCACACGACCATTCTCGTGCGCCACGGACATTGCGCGGAGATTGAGGATGCCTGAGCCTTCTGGCACCTCAAGTCGTGCGCATAAAAATGATGATGGAGCAATCAACTGCCCGTGTCAAATTCCCGAGAAGTGCTGAAATGTAGGCAATTATCGCCCCATTTTCATGGTCGCGGTCGCCTGTGTTGGTGCTGTCGAAGGGGGCTCGCGCGGGGCAGGGTCGCGATTGCAATTTATTCGCCGCGCACTTCCTCGACCATCTCGCTCAGTCGGTTGAGGTCATGGATGACGAGGGCTTCCTTCTCGCGCTCAACGATACCCTGGCGAGCGAGGTCATTGAGCACGCGCGCCACGGTTTCACGCGTCGTGCTGACACGACTGGCGATGTCCCCATGAACGGGAATCGGACGAATCTCCGCCGAATTCTCGCTTGTCGGCGTAGATCGAGCCTCGCGCAGAAGTTCCGCTTGCACTCGGTTATTGGCGGCCAGGGTCGACAAATCCATGATGCGATCGGTCGATATTCGGATGATCCTCGCCAACGTCAGCATCACCTTATAGGACACTTCCGGCCGCCGCCGCGCCACGTCGAGGAAACGCTCCTGCGGCAGCGACGCCAGCAGGGTCTCTTCCAACGCCATGACGCTGGCCGATCGCGGTTGCCCGTCGATCGCCGCCAGTTCGCCAAAATGCCGGCCGGCCGTAATATCGTCGAGCGTGATCTCGCGCCCCGAAAGGGAATAGTTGACCACCCGAACCTTGCCCTCGATGACGAAGAACACGTCGGTGGAATCGCTCTGGCGGTCAATGATCTGCTCATGGCCGGCGTAACGCCGCAGACTGGACGCCTTCTCAAGCTCGCGGAGCTCGGCGGCGTCCAACTCGTCGAACAGGCTTATGCCGGCAAGACTGCCCGAGACTGGATCGGACACGGTTCTCTCCCTTCCCTGACCCTCAACCATCCGCCGCGACAAACGATATCGCAAGCGGCCGCAACGGTCTAATGCCGATGTCGAACACCTCTCGGATTACGATACATGGATGACGGAAACTTGGCGAAGCCTTTTGTCACCCGCGCAATGACGCTACGTTGCGCGAAATTTTATGGTGCATATTTGCGAATGGCGACATGACCGAAAATATGGACGACAATCCGGTGAGCATTGCGGTCGTCGTGCCGTGCTATCGCGAGCGGCGGCACATTCTCGGCGTTCTCGCCGCGGTTGGCTCGGAGGTCGAGCACATCTTCGTGGTTGATGACGCATGCCCGGACGCCACCGCCGATCTGATCGAACAACAATGCACGGATTCGCGGGTGCGGGTTATTCGCCATGCGGCGAACACGGGAGTCGGCGGCGCCACCATGACCGGGTATCGCGCCGCCATCGCGGCCGGCGCCGACATCATCGTCAAAATGGACGGCGACGGCCAGATGGACCCGCGCCTGATCGGCGATTTGGTCCGGCCCATTGTCGCCGGCACCGCCGATTACGCCAAGGGCAATCGGTTCCATCGCCTGGATGCGATCGCCGGCATGCCCGCGGTGCGCATTGTCGGCAACATGCTGCTGTCATTGGCGACCAAGGTGTCGAGCGGCTACTGGAACATATTTGATCCGACCAACGGGTTCACGGCGATCGAAGCACGTGTCGCGGCGCTGCTGCCACTGGACAGAATCGCATCCGGTTTCTTTTTCGAATCCGATATGCTGTTCCGCCTCGGCCTTCTGCGGGCCGTCATCGCGGACGTTCCCATGCAATCCCTCTACGGCGACGAACAGAGCCAGTTACAAATCCATCGCGAAGCCGGGCGCTTTCTCGTCGGACACATGGTCAACACAACCAAGCGCATTTGGTTCACCTACTTCCTACGTGGCGCGACAGTGGCAACCCTGCAACTGGTGGCCGGCAAGCTACTATTGCTATTCGGCTTGGTGTTCGGCGGCTGGGAATGGCATCGCAGCATCGAGACAGGCATACCGGCAACGGCCGGCACCGTGGCCGTCGCGTTGCTGCCGGTCCTTCTCGGCAGCCAACTACTGATCGCATTCATCAATCACGACACACAGAATGTGCCGATAGTGCCGTTGCATCAGTCCCTTGACCCACGAGGTCCGTCAGAAGCTGCCTGACGGCGATCCAAGGCCTGCTATTCGCCTCAAAGCAACCAACAATAACCGCCCGTCAGACGACCCTCGCGACACCTCCCCGGCGGGGGTCGCCGGCGGCGGTGAAGGTGCCGTTGGTCGGTTCATGGCGGACCGCATGGACGCCGCCGAAGAACACATTGAGTTGCTGCCAGGCCTGGACCTCGCCAACGATCGCGCGCAACGTTTCAACGGCGGCGGCATCGTAGCCGGGCTCGACGCTGAGACGTCCGCCCTCTAAGTGGATACGCGGATGGTCGACCGCGTCGGCCACATCCATGCGGAAATCGACCAGATTGACGATCGCCTGCAGGATGGCGGTTCGGATCCGATTGGAACCACCTGACCCGAGCACCGTCGTCACGCCGGCGCCATCGGTGAGCAGTGTCGGCGCCATCATTGACGCCATGCGGGTATCTTCCGGCCAGCGGTGGAATCCGGCGGGATTGATGTCCTCCTCGCCGAGCACGTTATTCATCATGATGCCGCTGCCAGGGATGATGTAACCACAGCCCTCGCCGTTGGAAACCGTCATGGCGGCTGCATTGCCGGCGCCGTCGATGACGCTGATGTGGGTCGTTCCCCGGCGTGCCAGCGGATGGGCGGCGCGCACAGCGCGAAAACGCTCCAGCGCCGCCGCCGACAGCATGCGCCGCGCCGTCGTCGCATTGCCGATGTCGGAACCGGCCTCCCCACGCGCCGCGTCCGCCGACGCCATCGCCGACGCGAGGCGCGCCATATGTTCGGCCGACAACGACCTGGCGGCGATATCGTCCGCCGCCATCAGGCCCAGCGCCACCGCGATCAGCAATCCGCCGACCGACGGGGCGGGGTTGGTCTGCAACTGATGGCCGCGATATTCAGTGCTCAGCGGCACGCGCCGCTCGACGCGATAGGCGGCGAGATCGTCCATTGTCAAAGTGCCGCCGCCGGTTCGGCAGTCATCGACCAGACAGCGCGCCATGTCCCCTTCGTAGAATAACTTAGGCCCCTCCCGCGCCAACGCGTCGAGGGATTCGGCGAGGTCCCTGTTCCGCATCACCTCGCCAGGCCGCAACAGCGATGCTGGATCGTCGACGCTTCCGAAAATGGCCCGACTTTCCGGTTGTGCCAGGTAAATGGGCGCAACGACACTGAACAGATAGGACTGAAATTCCGTCATGGTCAGGCCGTCGCGGGCTAAGGCCGCGGCCGGCGCCAGCAATTCACGCAACGGTATGCGGCCGAGATCTTGGTGAATTGCGAACAATCCCGCCACTGCCCCGGGTGTCGCCATGGCTCCCCGACCGATATGAAACTCCTGGGTCGTGGTGCCGAAATCAGCGAGAACCGGATAAAAGTCCAGGGCATCCGTGACCGGGCGGCGGCGCGGCGTCTGCATGAAAAAATCGTAGAGCCGTGCGTCTTTCCCAATCGGACGCGCCAACAGGAACCCGCCGCCCCCAAGCGAACACAGAACCGGTTCGGCGACCGATGCCATCGCCATGCCGGCAATAATGGCATCATAGGCGTTGCCGCCCGCCGCCAGTACCTCGGCGGCGGCATCGACGGTCGCCGGATGGCCGGCCGCGACGGCGCCAAAGCGGCTTGTCTGAGAACGCTCAGCGGTCTCCATGATCCGTCCCTGGTGTTCCTCGTCATTGAACCCTGCCGACGCCCCTCAAGGGTTGCATTCCCGTCGCGCGGCCGGCGGCCGTCCTAGCACGCCAGGGCGCCGTTGGCGAGTTTGCGAACAGTGATATCGACACGCTCGCCGGGCGTTTTGTTGACTCACCCGGGCGCGCATGATTCCATGCCGCGATAACAGGGACACATTGTAATTGTGGCCCGAATGACCAACGAACCAGGGTAAAAATTTAATGGCGCACTTCAAGCCATCCATACCTGTATATGGGCTCCTCGCCCTTGCATTGATCATCTCGGGTCATGCCCAGGCGGGTGAGGGTGTCGTCAACGGAGTCAAATTCCGTGACATTCCGACGGGGAGCGCCATCAGCGTCGAGGCCCTGGACAACTCCGATATCAATCTCAAGCTCGCCCGCGAATTCGAGGGCGCATTGGCGAAACAGGGATACCGCGTGACCAGCGGCGCCGACCTCATCCTGACCTTCGAGGTGCGTGACTTGCGCGGGTCATGGAAGGGTGGTGATCCCAACCGCTGGCTTGAGTTTTCCAATAACGAGGATCACACCGGCACCGAGGCACCGCAAGTGCGGCTCAAGCTGCTGGAAACCAACAAGGGCGGATTGTTGAATCGCGAAAAACCCCGCGGTGTCCGCCAAGTCGCGCCAAGCCAGCAACGCATCGACGCCAGCGTCGAAAGCCGTACCGACGGCAAGCGCTTGTGGCAGGGCTGGTCGGCGTCCGACATCGGCGCCACCGATTCCGTCTCGCATGCCAGAACCATGGTACCCGCGCTGGTCGAGGCCGTCGGAAAGACGGTTCGCCGCCAGAAGGTGACCCTAGAGTAATTCATCGTCGCGCCGGCGCCCGCGCTCACGAGGCCTTTGACATCGTAATCAAGGATGGTCTCGTTCGGCGCGGGGTCGCTTGCTCCCCAGGCCAATTCCGGCTAGGACAACGCCGGATACGATGGAGCGCCGCGCGGTCAATGCGGCATCATTTGGAGACGGCGATTTGGGTGAACAGGCGTTACTGCCGCCGGGCCTTGCCGATGTCCTGCCACCGGAAGCGGCGGCGGAGGCAAGCGCCACCGAACACCTTATCAACGCCTTCGAGCAACACGGCTTCGAGCGCATCAAACCACCCCTTATGGAATTCGAGCCGAGTCTGCTAACGGGGACCGGCGCGGCAATGGTCGACCAGACTTTCCGTCTGATGGATCCCGCCTCGCAGCGCATGATGGGCCTGCGCGCGGACATGACACCGCAGGCCGCGCGCATCGCCACAACCCGCTTGGCGCGCCGGCCACGGCCATTGCGCGTCGCCTACGCGGGTGAGGTGTTGCGGGTTCGTGGCTCGCAATTACGGCCCGAACGTCAATTCGTCCAGGTTGGCGCCGAACTGATTGGCGCCGACGAAGAGGAAGCGGACGCGGAGGTCATCGCGATGGCCGTCGAGGCCCTGTCCGGACTCGGTATCGCTGACATCTCGGTCGACCTCGGCAATCCTCGCCTGGTCTCCGGTGTGCTCAACGATCTTGGCGTTACCGGCGCCGCCGCCATCGATCTTCGGGATTCCCTGGACCGTAAGGATGCGGCGGCGACAAAAGCAATCGCGACGGGAACCCTCGGCGCTGATGCCACAGCACTGTTGCTTGCGCTGCTCAATGCCGTCGGCCCGGCGGATGAATGTCTCGAACGGCTCAATCAGCTCCCACTCGGTGCTGCCGGCAGCCCGGCGCGCGAGGCGCTCGGACACGTCGTCGAACGTGTCGCGTCGGCGATCCCCGATACCGTTTTGACACTTGATGCCGTCGAGAACCGCGGGTTCGAATACCATACGGGCGTTACGTTCACTTTTTTCGCGCCGAATGTACGCGGCGAACTCGGGTCCGGTGGCCGTTACCGGGCCGGCGGCGGCGAGACCGACGATGCGGACGGTGAAGCGGCCACGGGGTTTTCCCTCTTCATGGATACCATCCTGCGCGCCATACCGCTTGGCGAGCGGCCATCGCGGGTGTTCGTCCCCCGGGGCACGGCCCGTGCGGCGACCCAAGCGCTCCGCCACGAGGGCTGGGTAACGGTGATGGGGCTGAACGGCGCGGCCGATACGGCCGAGGCACAACGAATGAACTGCACCCATATCTTGACCGCGACGGGCGTCGTCCCGCTCGGCGAAACCGGAGAATAATCATATGGCAAACGTCGTCGTGGTCGGCGCTCAATGGGGCGACGAGGGCAAGGGCAAGATCGTCGACTGGCTTTCCGAGCGTGCCGATATGGTGGTGCGCTTCCAAGGTGGCCACAATGCTGGCCACACGCTGGTGATCGACGGCGTCGTGTTCAAATTGAGCCTGCTGCCGTCCGGCATTGTTAGGCCGGGGAAGGTTTCGGTGCTCGGCAATGGCGTCGTCATTGACCCATGGGCGTTGCTGGGTGAGATCGATGTCGTCCGCGAGAAGGGCGTCGCCATCAGCCCCGACAATCTGCGCATCGCCGAAAACGCTCCACTGTTACTGCCACTGCACCGAAACCTGGATCAGGCGCGCGAAGCCGCCTTGGGCAAGGCCAAGATCGGTACGACCGGGCGCGGCATCGGCCCGGCGTACGAGGACAAGACCGCACGCCGCGCCATCCGGGTTGGTGATCTGGCCTATCCGGAAGTCCTCATTCAGCGTATCGAATCCTTGCTGCTGCATCATAATGCCCTGCTCCGCGGGCTCGGGCAGCCCGAAGCCTCGGCCGAGGATTTGCTGGCGGAGCTTGTCGAGGTGGCCCCGAAAATACTGCCTTTCATGGCGACTGTCTGGCAGGAAGTTGATGCCGCGCGCGCCGCCGGCAAGCGTATCCTTTACGAAGGCGCGCAGGGAACCATGCTGGACATCGACCATGGCACCTATCCCTTCGTTACCTCATCCAACACCGTTGCCGGGCAGGCCGCCGTCGGCGTTGGCCAGGGGCCGGGCGCCATCAATTACGTCCTGGGTATCGTCAAGGCGTACACGACGCGGGTCGGCAGCGGCCCATTCCCGACCGAACTTGAAGATGACGTCGGCCAAGGGCTGGGCGAGCGTGGTCGCGAATTCGGCACGGTCACCGGGCGTGCCCGACGCTGCGGCTGGTTCGACGCGGTGCTGGTTCGCCAGTCGGTCAAGGTCAACGGTATCCACGGAATTGCGCTGACGAAGCTTGATGTGCTGGATGGCATGGATGAACTGAAGGTCTGCACCGGTTATCGCATTGACGGTGAGTGGTTTGATCATCTGCCGGCATCGTCATTGCTTCAAGCGAGGGTCGAACCACAGTACGAATCCATGGAAGGTTGGCGGGACAGCACGCAGGGAGCACGGACCTGGGCTGATCTCCCGGCCACCGCCATCAAGTACATCCGTCGCATCGAGGAACTGATCGGCGCGCCGGTGGCTCTATTGTCGACGAGCCCCGAACGCGACGATACCGTGCTGGTTCACGACCCCTTCGCCGACTGACACACGAACAACGTCGGAGTTAACCGGAAAAGCCGGGCTCCGAGGTTTCCTCGATTGTTCATTGTCTCGTAACCCTCTCGCCGCTAAGATTCTTCACCGCGACGCGCACCCGGTACTCTGGGCGAACGCGAGGTCGCCAGGAAGGCGGCCCGTTAAACGGGACGGTAGACATGGCAGAAGCGCCAATGGACCTGGAAGAAGGGGAAGATATCCCCTTGCCCGGGGAAGATTTTCCGGATGCCGGTGCGGCCTCGCCGCCGCCGCCTCCGGTCGCGCGCGGCCCCGTCATCATCAACGACCGCTACATGATCGACCCCGGCGCGCCGCTGCCGGACCTGGACCTGCCGTCGGCCAAGGCGTTCGCCGCCGAAGACCGGCGAGAGCCGGGGCGTAAGCTTTATGCGCTGATCTGTACCCCCGGCCTCCCCGTGCGCGTCGACGCGATGGCCAAGCTGAAGGGCTTCAACATCAACGGCATGCTGACTCTCGTGGAGTGGGAATCGGTCTTCTGGGCCTCGATGGAGCAGCGCACGACGGCGGTCATCTACGAGCGCCCCCTTGGCGGCCCCATCATGGCCGCGGTCAAGGCCCGTGAGGTCACGCTGAACGAATACGAACTACCCCGACGCGTGATCGAACCCATGAGCGGCGTGATCCGGGAACTCGGTACCCAGGGTGTGTCGCACCGCTCGATTCGCGCCGCCAACATGTATTTCATGGACGAGGATCGCCAGAATATCGTGCTTGGCGATTGCACCACCTCGCCCCCCGGCTTCGACCAGCCGACGGTCTATGAGCCCCTAGAACGTGCCCTTGCCGGACGCGCCGGGCGCGGCGAGGGCGGCGTCACCGACGACATCTATGCCCTTGCGGTCAGTGTCATTCACATTCTTGTTGGCGGCAATCCGATCGCCAAGATGTCGGAGGACGAATTGCTCTATCGCAAGATCGAGCGGGGCAGTTACGCCACCGTCTGCGGCAACGCGTGGGTGCCCATGTCCCTGCTGGAGCCGCTCCGCGGCATGTTGACGGACGATTCCGCCGAACGCTGGAGCGGCGAGGAAATCGACAGCTGGATGAATGGCCGCAAGCAAACACCGTTGCAAAAACGCAGCGCCAAGAAGGCCGACGTGCCGCAACGGTTTGGCGGTCGAAATCACGTCACCGCTCGTACCCTCGCCCATGCCTTCTCGCAGGACGTCAGCGATGCCGTCAAAATGGTTAATGATGAGACGTTCATCGCCTGGATACGGCGCAACATGAACCAACCCGATATGGCCGACGCCATCGAGGGAGCGGTAAAATCCGCCAATTTTCATAAAGGATCATTCCAGGGAACCGACGACTATTTGATCACTCATGTCTGTACAATCCTGGATCCCGAAGGACCGCTTCGTTATCAGGGATTTAATTTCACCATGGATGGTTTCGGCGATGCCATGGCCATCGAGTACATGCGCAAGGGCGAAGCACAGATTGCCGCCGAGATCATATCCAAGGACCTGACCGCGTTGTGGTTTCAAGCCCAAGCCAGTGTTTACGGCGAGACCGGGGCGCAACAACGAATGTTCAGTCAGTTGAAGGGATATCTGGCGATCAATGAACCCGGTTATGGCTTCGAGCGATGCCTTTACGAAATCAACCCCAGCATGCCGTGCCAAAGCCCGATGGTGATCAAACACCACGTGGTGACGATTGAAGGACTGCTTCCCGCCCTGGATGCCGCGGCCAACAATGCCGACGCACGCAGCAAACCCATGGATCGTCACATCGCGGCCTTTGTCGCCGCACGCTTCAATCAGGATATTCAACCGCACCTGAAGGCCATTGCGTCCGCGCGCGCGGATACATCCGTCATCGGCATGCTCAGCCTGCTGGCTTTTCTGCAATGGCGATTACAGGGGCCGGCCATGTTGGGGCTGTCGAGTTGGATCGGCGGTCTTCTGGGACCGGCCATCAATACCTACCACAACCGCGCCATGCGCCGCGAATTGGAACGGGAAATTCCGCGCCTGGTTCGTAAGGGCAGTCTGCCTGAGTTGTTTGATCTGGTCGACAACGCCGACCGTCGGCGAGAGGATGGAGACGGATTCGCCGAGGCGCGGGCCGAGTACGACGAGGCGGAATCCGAAATTCAGGAAATCGAGGGATCCGATTCAGAGCGCATGGCGAAGGCGATGCGCGCCGGCCAACAGACCGCGGCCATGATTTCCGTCATCAGCACGATGATCGTCGTCACCGCGATCTTTCTCTGGCAGGCCTGGTAGATGGCCATGCAGCCCGGAAACTCGCGACGTTCCAGCGGCCTGGTATTATGGGGCGGCATCATCGTGTTCGGGATGATCATCGTCTCGTTTCCGACGGTGATGGTCGCCGGGGTCGGTATGCTGCCGACCTTGGTCGCCTTTCTGGTCGACCGAACCGATGAGAAGTTCGCCACGTTCTGCGTGGGCGGTATCAATTTTTGCGGCGTGTTCCCGCAATTGATGACCCTGTGGAACGGCGAACACACCATCAACGCGGCGATGAACATCCTCGCCGACGTGTTCGTTGTCGCCACCATGTATGGCGCCGCCGCATTCGCCTGGATGCTGTTCATGTCGCTGCCGCCGGTGATCGCGTCGGTGCTCAACGTGATGTCTCAGACCCGCCTCGCCAGCCTGCGTTCGGTGCAACGGCACTTGGTTGAGGAATGGGGCCCGGAAGTCGCCGGCGAGGACAATCCACCGCCGCCGGACACAGATTCACCGCCAGAGCCGGCGGCGACCTAGGTCAGGGAATGGCTCTGAACGACGCCGGCTGGTCCAACTGGCGTTCGATGACCGCGTTACGAACGGATTTGCGGATCTTCTCGAAGGCTCGGGCCTCGATCTGTCGCACCCGCTCGCGCGAAATGCCGAAGCGGTCTGACAGTTCCTGCAGCGTGCTCGGCTTCTCATTCAGCCGCCGAGCGGTAATGATTCCCCGTTCGCGTTCACCCAACCGCTGCAGGGCCTCGGCCAACAACATTCGCCGGCCGTCCAGTTCCTGATCGTCGGCGAGCACCGATTCCTGGCTGGCGCCATCGGACCTCAGCCAATCGATCCACTCCCCGTCGCCTTCCTCGCGCATGGGCGCGTTGAGAGAATGATCGGGACCGCCGAGACGGCGGTTCATGTTGACGACTTCCTGCTCGGGCACGTCAAGCCGCTCGGCGATGACCTTGACCTGATCGGGGTGCAGATCACCATCCTCCAACGCCTTCAGTTCGCCCTTCAGGCGTCGAAGATTAAAGAACAGTTTCTTCTGTGCCGCGGTTGTTCCCATTTTCACCAGCGACCAAGAGCGAAGAATGTATTCCTGAATGGCGGCGCGGATCCACCACATGGCGTAGGTCGATAAACGAAATCCGCGATCCGGATCGAATTTGCGCACCGCCTGCATCATGCCGACATTTCCCTCGCCGATTAGTTCACCGATTGGCAGCCCGTAGCCACGAAAACCCAGGGCGATCTTGGTCACCAGGCGAAGATGACTGGTCACCAGGCGTTCCGCCGCCTGCTGGTCGCCCTTGTCGCGAAAACGGCGCGCCAGACCAACTTCCTCTTCCGGCTCCAGCATCGGAAAGCTGCGCACGGAACGCATGTAGCGCGACAGGTTTCCATCCGGGGTCAATTCGGAAGCTGGGGTTAATGCGCCCATCGACGTTGCCTTTCTTCTGATATCGGCCGGGACACACGGGTGCCCGACCGACCGTTGATCGATCGTGAAGAAGGATAATACCCTAGTTGGTTTGTCTGGTATAGTCTAAAAATTACAACAATTTTAGTATGGCAATTAATTCATTGATATAATGATATTTAATTGATTCAAATTTCAGAGATTCACGGGTAACTGGGTGCTCGAATGCCAGATAATTTGCGTAAAGTGCTTGGGCTTTATGGGCGGCGAGGTCCTGCTGAGCGGCGGCCGGCGCACCGCGCACGCGGGCACCGCCGCCATACAGGGGATCGCCGACCACCGGATGCCCCAGTGACGCCATGTGAACCCTGATCTGATGTGTTCGACCGGTCTCAAGCCGACACCGCACCAGCGACGCCCGGCGCCCCACGGCCTCAAGCAGCTGCCAATCCGTGACCGCCCGCCGCCCACCTGTCGTCAAGACCGCCATTTTCTTACGATTGCGGGGGCTGCGCCCGATCATTGTCTCAAGCCGCCCGCGTTGCTTCTGCGGACACCCCCAGACCAACGCGATATAGGCCCGTTCCAGGTCATGGTCGTGAAACATGCGCGACAGCCCGCGGTGCGCGGCGTCGCTTTTGGCCACCACCATCAGGCCGCCGGTATCCTTATCGAGCCGGTGTACGATGCCCGGCCGCGTCACGCCGCCGATCCCCGACAGCTGGCCGTGGCAATGGTGCAGCAAAGCGTTGACCAAGGTGCCGTCGGGATGCCCCGCCGCGGGATGAACCACCAGCCCCGGCGGTTTATCGAGGACCAGGAGATGAGAATCCTCGAAAACAATGTCGAGCGGAATATCCTCGGCCATCGGCAACGCCGGAGACGGCGGCGGCTCGGCAATCGTCAGAATTTGCCCCGCGCCGACCCGTTGCGCCGGGTCCTTCATGATCGTGCTATCGCCGACGGAAACACGGCCGTCGAGAATCAGTGCCTTTATGCGGTTGCGCGACAACACCGGCAACCCAACAGCCAGGGCACGATCGAGACGTTTACCGGAAAGTGCCGCCGGAACAGTCATTCGGTGGATGATTTCGGTCATGGTTGCTGTTCCAGCTCGACGCCGCACGGCCCTGGAGGTAAGACCGATTCGATGATGACTATACCACGTCCCCAATGCGGATAACCTTGACAGTCGCGTGGCAAGCGGGTTTGGAAGGGCCATGACAGACCCTACCGTCACTCAGACCGACGATCCCACGCCGCCGACCACGGGTTTGAGGGTTCTTAAGGTCGTCGTCGCCGGGCTGGCGGCGCTGATCGTGCTCGGCTTGATTCTGTTGGTCTACGGCATGATCAAGAAAACAAGCGACCCCGCGTGGCGGCTGTTCGGCGACGCCGCGCCGACAACCGCCGGGTTGCAACCCGCGGCCGCCGCCAAGGCATTCGGCGACATCCGCCTGCCGTTGCCCACGGGCTGCGCCATTGCCGACGTCGATGCGGCGGGCGATCGGGTCTACGTCACCGGCGGCCCCGGGGCGGACTGCGCCATTGTCGTGATCATCAATGCCGCGAGCGGCCGCGTGCTCGGTCGTTACCGCGCCGACGGCCCGTAACATGGCGGTCCGACTGAGCGCCGCCGCCGCCGCCGCCATCCGCGCCGCCGCCGCCAACGCCTACCCCGATGAATGCTGCGGGCTGCTGGTCGGCTTCGGCGACGCCGACGACATGACCATCGAGCGGGCAGTCACCAGCGCCAATGTGACGACCAGCGACCATCGGGACAGCTTCGAGGTCGATCCCAAGGTGCGGTTCGACCTGATGCGGGAATTGGAAATAGCGATGGAGACAGAGACATGCCCACACCGGCACATCGTCGGCCATTACCATTCCCATCCCGACCACCCGGCAGAGCCATCCGATCGCGATCGCGCCATGGCATTCGAGCCCGCATTTGTTTGGCTGATCGCCTCGGTCATCGAAGGCCGTGTCGAGGACCTGCGCGCGCACGCCGTCACCGATGACGGCTTTCGACGACTACCCCTCGCCGTCACGCCGCCGGCCGGCGGCAAGGAATCAGCTTGAACCCGGGCCAACGGGCGGATATCTCTTGGCCCGGCGCCGCCCCCTTCGTCTAGTGGCCTAGGACGCTGCCCTCTCACGGCAGAAACAGGGGTTCGAGTCCCCTAGGGGGCGCCAAT
>JAYOFM010000064.1:18288-21419 GCA_038117225.1 Rhodospirillales bacterium | reverse complement strand
TTCCGACATTGAATCACAAGATAGCTAAATCGGGGAGGTTTTTAGAGGTGTCCAGGTTGGTAAATACCGTATGACGGGCTTCCAACAAGCCGTATTCGGGCGTCAGAAACTCCTTCACCTTAACGATCAAATCGGCATCATAGGCCTCTACGGGCGAGCCGACGATCGTTGCGCCGGCGGCGGCGTAGTTCGCGTCGGCGGCACCAGAAAGCAGACCGGCGTTGGTTTCGACGTACACTGTGTTGCCAGCCGCCACGAGACCGGAAACCTCGGCCGGCATGAGCCCGACGCGGCCTTCTTGCGGTTTAATCTCCTTGGGGACACCGATTTTCATATGCGGAATTATCCTCGGATTTGTTCGATGGCCTTTGGGAACATGGAATAAAACCTCTCATCATCGATGGATTTGGTTTCCCGCCGATAGGGTGAAAACCCCTGGCGTTGGTACACGGCTAGGGCGTTCGGATGGTCAAGTGTGCATGTATTGACCCACAATCGCCGTGGTGCGGGATCGCGGTTCCACGCTTGATCGATCGCCCATCGCAAGAAGAAACCGCCGAAACCGCGTCCGACATAGTCTTCCATGAGACCAAAATAGGCGAGTTCGATTTCCTTGGGTGCCTGTCGAGTATCGAGTTCTGCAAATCCCGCTGGAACGCCGCCGACATAGAGTACGTAGATTTCCACTTTCGGGTTGAAAATGATCGCGGATAAATCTGCGTCATCAAGAACTCGGCGCTCCCACCACAGCCAGGGCCCGCCAACGTTGTCGTAGAGAAATCTGTAGAAAGGCTGCGTTGGCACCTCGGCTCGCATCAGCGCCACTTTGGCGGCGGGTGTCGGGGGATGCGCCGATGTCGGCGGCGCCGTCATCTCAAGATAGGTAATGACAGTTTTTATTTTTGCCCTGGCGGCGCCATCAGCGGACATACGCGGGACTCAATCCCTAGTAATCGGCGTGTCCTCCCGGCCGCCCCATTCGGACCAGGAGCCGTCATAAATGGCCGCATTCTCATGGCCGATGAGGTGCAGCGCCAGCGCGATGACACCGGCGGTGACGCCGGAGCCGCAACTGGCGACGATCGGCCGTTTTAAATCGATGCCAGCGGCATCGACCTCGGCGCGAATTTCCTCGGGTGATCGCATGACGGAATAGTTTTCCGCGTCCATCAAGCGCTGGTAGGGTAGATTGATGCTGCCTGGAATATGGCCACTGCGCATGCCCGGGCGGGGTTCCGGAGCCGTGCCGGCGAATCGCCCGGCGGCGCGCGCGTCGACAACCTGATCCTTGCCGCTCTCCACATTGGCGAGGATCTGCTCGAACGAACGCACCAGCGTGTTGTCCTGACGCGGCGTGAAATGGCGCTCGCGTGGTGCCGGTGGCATATCCTCGGTCGGGCGCTCCTCGGCTAACCATTTCGTCAGGCCGCCATCGAGCACGGCCACGTCCTCATGACCGAAGACGCGAAACATCCACCACACACGGCAGGCAGCCATGGCGCCGCCATTGGAATCGTAGACGACAATGCGGTTTCCGTTGCCGAGTCCCATCTTGCGGACCCGCGACGTGAACTTCTCCGATTGAGGCAACATATGCGGCAGTGGTGAATCGCTATCCGCCACGTCATCGATATCAAAATAGACGGCGCCGGGAATGTGGCAGGCGAGATACTCCGCCTTGGCGTCCCGATCAACACCCGGAAGAAAGGACGTGGCATCAACCACGCGGACGTCGGGGGCTTCCAGGTGGCGCGCGAGCCAATCCGTCGATACCAGGGCGTCGGTTCTGCTATGGGGCACGGCTCTACTCCATCCAATCCGGGGTCGGCAGTCCCTTGTCGCGAAGGAATGCCGGATTAAACAACTTCGATTGATAGCGTGAACCGGAATCGCACAGAATTGTTACGATCGTATGGCCGGGGCCAAGGTCTCTGGCCAGGCGCATGGCACCGGCCACATTGATGCCGCTGGACCCTCCCAGACAGAGACCTTCTTTCTTCAAAAGGTCAAAGACCACCGGCAGCGCTTCCTCGTCCGGGATCTGATATGGTCTATCAACCGTGATGTCCTCGATGATCGGCGTGACGCGGCCAAGGCCGATGCCCTCGGTGATCGAATTTCCCTCGGACTTGATCTCACCGTTCTTGAAATGGCTATACATGGCCGCGCCCATGGGGTCGGCGACACCGATGGCAATATCCGGATTTTGTTCTTTCAGAAATGTCGACGTACCCGCGATTGTGCCACCCGTGCCGATGGCGCAGATGAAACCTGAAACCTTGCCGTCGGTCTGGCGCCATATTTCCGGTCCCGTCGTCTCGTAATGCGCGCGCCGGTTGGCCAAATTATTCCATTGGTCCGCGAAGATGACTCCGTTCTCCTCCGTGGCCGCCAGTTCCTCGGCGAGACGTCGACCGACGTGCTGGTAGTTGTCCGGGTTGGAGAACGGCAGTGCCGGCGATTCCAAGAGATCGGCGCCACAGAGGCGCAACATATCCTTCTTCTCCTGGCTCTGTGTATCGGGGATGACGATCTTGGTGCGGTATCCAAGGGCGTTGGCACACAGCGCCAATCCGATGCCGGTATTACCCGCGGTGCTCTCGACGATCAGACCGCCCGGCTTCAACGTACCCCGCTCTTCGGCGTCCTTGATCATGAACAATGCGGCCCGGTCCTTGACGGAACGGCCCGGATAAAGACAGTCCGCCTTGCCGAGAAGTTCGCATCCCGTTGCCCCGGAAGGGCCATGTAGCCGAATTAGGGGGGTGTTTCCGACCGAGTCGACGAAGCCGTCGCGTATGTCCATGATGTTCCTACCCAAGGGTTGCCCTTATTAATCTTGGGTTTCAAGATAGCGATGGCCTAGGGGCCGATCAAGCGTGGCCGGTTGCCACTGGCGAGGACGCGGTCGCGATCTCAGGATTCATCCACGCCCCATTTCTTGCGCAGTTCAGTATGGTGATTACGCAGCCAGTTGATGGCGATAATGGTCATCGCGTTGATGATCCGTCCATCGTCAACCATGGCGAAGGCATCCTCGACGGGCACCGTGAAGACCCGAATATCCTCGCCTTCATCCGGGAGACCGTGAATGCCGCCGACGCCAGTACAATCGACCCGCCCCATCAAGA
>JAYOFM010000064.1:0-18278 GCA_038117225.1 Rhodospirillales bacterium | reverse complement strand
GCCACCGGGCGTTGCCAAGTAGTGCAGGGCATGTTCGAGTTCCGTGACCGCGCACCCGGCTTCCTCGACGCATTCACGACGGGCTACTTCCGCGGGGATTTCACCCGCATCAATGATGCCGGCGACGCATTCGATCAACCACGGTGAAAAATCATCCGCGAACCACTCCGACTTTCGGGCCGCGTGGGCACCGACGCGAAATTGCTCGATCAAGACAACCCTCTCAGCGACCGGGTCATAGGGAAGAACGGCAACGGCGTGGCCACGTTCGAAGATCTCGCGTGTTTGTTCGGCACCCATGCCGCCGGCGAACTGGCGGTGGCGCAGGCGGTAACGATCGATACGAAAGTAGCCCTGGAAGGGTGTCGTCTCTTCGATGACCTCAACGTCGTCCGAATTCATGGCCTAGAATTTCCCTAGCGATCGCGGGGCGTCTTTCTCGACTAACATGGGAGGTTTGTCCAGAGCGCCACCGCCGGTTAGAAAGGTCGTTCGTCGACCGAAGGAGGACAAGGTGACCGAGCAACCCCGGATTTTGATGGAGACCGATGCACGCGGCGTGGCCACGGTGACGCTGAACCGGGCGGACAAGAACAACGCCTACGACGGCACCATGGTCGAGGCCTTGCATGCGGGCGCGGCTCAATTGGCCAATGATGACGCCGTGCGTGTCGTCGTTCTGCGCGGCGCGGGGCGATATTTTCAGGCCGGCGCGGACCTCAATTGGATCACTGAAGTCAGCGACGGTCCGGCGGACATCAGTAGAAAAATGACCCAACTGACCGCCGAGGCGATGGCCCGCCTCGACGCCTGCCCGAAACCGACGATCGCCCTCGTGCACGGCGCATGCTTTGGGGGCGGCACCGGTATTATTGCATCGTGTGACGTGGTCATCGCGTCGGAAGAGGCCATCTTTTCGATTGCCGAGGTGCGTTGGGGACTCAGCCCCGCGGTGATCATGCCGCAATTGGCGGCCAGCATGGGCGTCGGCAACGCGCGGCGCTACGCGATTTCCGCCGAGCGGTTCGATGCCGCCAAGGCCAAGGAGATGGGGTTGGTGCACGAGGTGTGTGCCACGGGAGCCCTTGACGAGGCCGCCGCGCCGATCATTGATGCCTTTCTGATGAACGGCCCCGAAGCCATGGCCGAAACCAAGGCCATGCTGCGCGCCGCTGCTATTGGAACGGCCACGGAAGGGCCCGATATGGATGCGTTGGTTGCCGCCGGTGCAGCCCGCCGCCAAGGCGCGGAAGCCAAGGAAGGCCTCGCGAGTTTTCGCGAAAAACGTAACCCGGCATGGTACCCTGTCATCGAAGACTGACAGTGCCATCGCCCCTTCAACAAAGGACGTCACGCGACATGGCTGACCAAAGCGAGAAAATCACTTTCCCCGGTGCCCTCGGCGAGAATTTGGCGGCGCGCCTCGACCTGCCGGTCGGCGAACCCAGGGCCTACGCCTTGTTCGCCCACTGCTTCACCTGCACCAAGGACATCTTCGCCGCCTCGCGTATCGCCAAGGGGCTGACGGAACATGGCGTCGCGGTGCTGCGCTTCGATTTTACCGGTCTGGGCGCCAGCGAGGGTGACGCTCAGTCACGACCGAATTCACGCCGAGGATTGCGCCGATTGTGAAACCTCGACGGGCAGCGTCAGCCGCATCCGCGCGCAAATTTCACTGGATGGGAACCTGGACGTGGAAACACGCCAGCGCATTTTCGAAATCGCCGAGAAATGTCCGGTCCACAAGACGCTGACCGGGGAAATCAAGATCGAGGCCGATCTGGCCGATTAGATGCCCTCGGCGAGGGCGCGGATGTGTTCCGGCCCTATGCCGCAGCATCCGCCGATAATGCGGACGCCGTCGGCGGCCCAACGGCGGGCCGCGATGACGAAGTCAGCCGGCGTACATACGCTCGCGAAATCCCAACTTGGGTTCACATAACGGCCCGAGTTCGGGTAGACGGCGACGTCGCCGGACCATCGTCGGCGTACAACGCCGAGTGCCGCGTCGGTCACGTCGGGCTGCGAATGCATGATCGATAGCATCATCGGCGCGCCGTCGCCGGCGGCGATTACCGCGTCGAGAGCCGCGTCCAATATCACCGGGTCGCCGCCGCGATAGCCTCCTGCTCCGGCGAAAACCTGGCCATCGTCATCCTTGAGGCAAGTAAAGCCGGCCCAGAACGGCAAACCGGTTTCGGCGGCCGCTTCGACGAGCATGACACTGACATCAATATCCATCAGCATCTCCAGCGCCAAGGCATCGACCCCGGCCTTGCCGAGCACCCGGCACTGGTCGCGCAGATTACGGCGCAGTTCATCCGGTGGCGGCAGGGCGGCGCGCGAACTCGATTTCGCGTAGGTCGAAACTGAACCGGCGATCCACTGCGCTTGCGGCGCGTTGGCCTTGCGAATGCCCTCGCGGCATAGACTGACGGCGAGGTCGTTGATCTCGTCAAAACGATTTTCCAGGCCGGCAAGCGCCAGAACATGACGGCTCGTGGCAAAACTGTTGGCGATGTGAAGTTCCGCGCCGGCGTCGGCATAATCGCTATGAATCTGGCGCACGACGTCGGGATGGGTGACGACGGCGGAACCGCTCCACGCGCCGTTCTCGAACACCACGCCGCGACGGTCGAGTTCGGTGCCCATGGCGCCGTCGAGGATCAGCGGCGTGGGCTGGCGTAAACGGTCGGCGAGGGTCTCGCTCATGCGGCCGCTCTACACGGACCCGCCGCCGGAATCACGGCCACCAACTGGCCGAGGACCCGACCGAAACCACGATCAGGCCTATGACAAGGTTGATGGCGACGATACGGCGGATGCGGTCCAGGCAGGCGGCGGCGACGGGCCAGTCCTCCGCCTGGACGGCTTTCTTGAATTCCTCGAAGGGGCCGAAGAACAGGAACCAGAACAGCAAGATCATGACCACGGCCAAACCGTGCATGACGTGCAGGGGCGGGGTCATGCCCGCGATGCCGCCGTATTCGGCGAACACAAGCCGATAACCGGTCATCGGCAGCACGATCACCGCGCCCCATACCCAGACGAAGAAACGCCCGAGCACGCGGTTCCACAGCCGCAGGCGTTCCGGCGGCGCCTCGATGCCGCCGACGCTCGGGCGCAGGATCACGTAGGCGAAGAACATGCCGCCGACCCACACCACGGCGGCCAACGCATGCAGGGTGACGACGACGGCACTCATGGTTTCATGCTCCGCATCAGTTCGGCGGCCAGATCGAGCACTTCGGCGGCAGCCTGGCTGTTCGGTTGGTCCTCAATGACGCCGAGACCGTCCAGCATGCTGGCGGCGAAGGCGACACGGTTGCCAAGTGTCGTGCTGGCCAGTGCGGCACCCTCATCGTTCAGCAACGCACGAACCTGATCGAGTACGCGGCCCCGAGGCGGTACCCGGTTGAGGACGATCAGGGCCGGGGTACCCTCAGCCGCAGCGATGGCCAGAGTGGCGCGGGTCGCCCAGACATCCATCGGGCTCGGTTGCACGGGAATCAGTGCTAGATCGGCGAGACGGACGGCGTTCTTGGTTTCCGTTTCGGCATGGGGCGGACAATCGATGACGATCAGATCATGATCATTATTCAGGCGGTTCAACTCGGTGCCGACACGCCAGCCTGACACATCGCTCATATTTAGAACGGCTTGGGTCCGTGACTGGCCAGCCCGCAGGCTGAACCAGCCGGCAAGACTTCCCTGCGGGTCGATATCCATCAGCGCGACATCGCGACCACCGACACCCCAGGCGACCGCAAGCTGGGCGGCGAGGGTGGATTTTCCCGCGCTCCCCTTTTGTTGTGCAACAGTGACTATTTTAGCCGCCACCGTGATTGCCCTTATTTGGCTGGCTTCAGCGCACCCTTGGTCGTGGCAATCCCCATGAACTTGTTGAGTGCGCCGGCCATTTTCTTAAACACAGGAGCTTTGTCGGCAATGCCGTGACGTGACGCCAGATGCGCCGGATCGTTGACACCCAGCCAGACCTTGCCGGCGGCGTCCTTCCAGGCGACGGCCTTCAGCGGCAGGTCGATGCCGATGGCCGGATTGGACGCCATCAACGGCGAGCCGAGTTTTGGGTTGCCGAAGATCATCAACTGGACGTCGCCGATGTCCTGACCCACCGACATAGCGCCCTTACCATGGTTGATGCGGGCGAAAATCTTGATGCCGGCACGTTCCATGGCGATGCCCATGCGGTCGAGGGTCTTGCCGACGCCGAAGGCGCTTTCCTTGACGATCATGCCTTGTGAGTCCGCCTGGGCCGCGCCGGGAAGGGCGAACACGAGGGCGAAAACGATTGCCGTCGCGAGGCCGGTGAAATTCATTACTCGCATGAAACTGGTCTCCAATGGTTGCGGGCCCGCGAAACGTATACCGTCACTGGGCGGTATGCTAGTGATCTGGTCAAGACCACGAGAAAGTGAACGAGGAAGCCATGAGGGTCATCTTCCGCTGCCTGCCTGAACTGGAATCGATACTGCCCAAACCCGAGGCGGCGACGCGCGGCATTCCGAACTGGATTAAGTCGATGCCGATGACGGCATTCTCGGATGATCTGGGCGAGGATATCCAGACGGTCAAGCAATGTCCGCCCTTCATCGATGCCATGACGGCGGGTTTCTTGGTGCCCTTGGCTTGTGATGTCCATGTATCGAAGGGCGTCTTCGAATGGGATTGGCCCGAATTTCCCGAGACCGTGCCGGACCACACGGCGCGGGCGCCTATCGCCTTTCACCTCAACGATCAGGTGACGGGATCGCCGCTCGACGATGGCGACACGCTGGTGCTTAAATTCGTCAACTTCTGGACCTTCGCGTTGGAAGCCGGCACGTCACTGTTCTGCACCCATCCGGCGAACCGCTACGATCTACCGTTCCGAGCGTTCACGGGCCTCGTCGACGCCGATCTTTATGCCGACAATTACACGCATTTCCCGGCCCTGTGGGTCGACCGGAATTTCGAGGGCATATTGCCGCGTGGCACACCGGTTGCCCAATGCATCCCCGTGCCCCGCGCGGCGCTGCAACTGGAAATCAGCCATGAAGCATTGACCGGCGAGGTATCTGATCGTCTTGGCCGAACGATTCGCGAGGTGCAAACCGCGGACGGAAAATACAAGAAGCGGTTCCGGGCCAAGAAGCGTTAGCGCGGTTGCGCCGCTTTTTCACACAATGGGGTAGGCGATAAAGCGGCGGAACTAATTAGTTACAACGAGGTTCTCGTCCAGAATTTTCGTCATTTTCCCGTCAGTGTTCGCCGCAATTCCGAGAGTTGGAGAAATATCCGTCCCGAGCGCGCCTTGGTGAAATTGCGCAATATTTTCGGGTAATAGCTGGCGTCTGCGGCGACTGCGCCACGGTAGGCCGATATGGCGTCGTCGGTGCGGCCCAGTTCTTGTAACGTCCGGCCCCGCTGAAAGTGCGATTCAGGGTTTTCCGGTTCGACCATCGCTGCTTCCTCCAAGGTTCGATTGGCGATGTCGAATTCACCAAGGCGGCGTTGCGCGGTGCCCAGCAGAATTTTGCCCACAATAACAGCTGGGTCGATGTGGACGGCTGCCTCGGCGGCCCTTCGAGCGATCTCAAGTTGCCCTGTTTCCAGGGCGAGCGCGGCGATATTCAACTGGGCCTCAAGATTGCCAGGCGCGGATTCCACCAGCGGCAGAAGCGCCGCCAGCGCCGCGTCACCGCGCCCCTGGTCGGCCATTGTCTCAGCCAAGCGGTAGCGGGCGTCGTCAAATCCGGGATCCCGTTCGAGTGTATTACTGAAACAAGTAACGGCTGCGTCTTGGCTGCCCGATTCCAGCAGCGCCAAACCGAGGGCGAAATGCACATCGGCGCTGTCCGAAACGAGCTCACGGGCGCGTGTCAGCAGTCTAACGGCCTCGTCGGCGCGATCAGTACGAGTCAGGATCGTGCCGAGCAGAAACAGGGCATCGGCATTATCCGCATCGTCCACCAGGACCTGGCGATAGAGCGGCTCCGCATGCTCGAACCGCCCCGCGTTATGATGATCGACGGCTTGCTGCAGCGGCTCTGCGGACATTGGCTGTCTAATCCTCTCCCTTGTCGCTACCGCCAGCCGTCGGCGCGTGGGCCAGGATGCGATCGGCAAGGCGCGAGAAGGGAAGGCTTTGCAGGTATACCGTGCCGGTGCCGGAAAGTGTCGCCATGAACAGGCCTTCGCCGCCGAAAACCATGGATTTGAGACCGCCGGCAAGCTGAATATCGTAGTCGACATCGCCCGTGAATGCGACGATGCAGCCGGTATCGACGCGCAGTGTACCGCCGTTCAATTCCTTTTTGATGATCGTGCCGCCGGCGTGAACGAAGGCCATGCCGTCGCCTTCCAGACGTTGCAAGATGAATCCCTCACCGCCGAAAAAGCCGGAGCCGAGGCGTTTGTTGAAGCTGATGGAAACAGCGGTACCCTTGGCGGCGCACAGGAATGCATCCTTCTGGCAGATCAGTTTTTCACCGATCGCCGCCATATCGACGGCGACGACTTGACCAGGGTAAGGGGCGGCGAAAGCGACGCGGGACTTGGAACGGCCTTCATTGGTAAAATGGGTCATGAAGATGCTTTCGCCGGTCAGTACCCGTTTGCCGATGTTCAACAGGCCCCCCATGATTCCGGAATTGGCTTCCGACCCATCGCCCATCTTGGCTTCGAAGACGATACCGTCTTCCATGTAGTTCATGGCGCCGGCCTCGGCGATGACGGTTTCCCCGGGGTCGAGTTCGACCTCGACGACCTGGATGTCGTTGCCGATGATTTCGTAATCAATTTCTTGGCATTTGGTGGGCATGATTTTGGGCTCCTCTGCTGGCCGGACTTGGCCTTAACGGGCGAGAGTAAACCACGTCCGGTGGCGCTAGTGGAAGTCGCGTGAACGGAAGTCGGGCGGTCTATCGCCGCTGGCGCGGGTTTCATCGCTGCCCGCGTTGATGGCGATGACATCGATAGTCTCAATGGTACCGTGACCGGTGGCTTGATCAAGGCGGCGAAGCATCGGCGTCAGATCGAACAATTGCTTGGCCAGCACATGGATGACGATGCCATCGCGCTGCACCTCGCCAACCACCCCCAGCAATGTCGCGCCAATGGTTTCGCGCCGATAGCGCTCCAGCACATCGGGCCAGACGATCAGATTGGCGATGCCGGTTTCGTCCTCCAAAGTGACGAAGACGACACCCTTGGCGCTGCCCGGGCGCTGGCGGGTAATCACCAGGCCGGCGACGGCGACGGACTCGCCGTGTTTCATGTCGCGCAAGACGGCCGCCGGCCGATAGCCGCGTGGCCTTATCGGCGGCAGCGAAGATCGCAGCATGCCCATTGGGTGACCGCGCAGCGATAATTTCAGGGTACGGTAGTCGTCGGCCACGGCCTCGCCCATGGCCATGTCGGGCAGACGTACGACGGGCTCGATGCGCGGCGTGGTGATGGCATCGAACAGCGGCAAGGCGTCGTCTTCCAGCCCTCGCACCGACCATAGGCCCGGCCGCCGTTCCATTTGCATGGAATTGAAGGCATCGGCGCGGGCGAGGCGCTCCAATACCGCCTTCGTCAGCCCCGAACGGCGCTGCACCTCGGCGACGGAACGGAAGGGCTCGCGGCCGCGCGCATCGACCAGGCGCTGCATGTCATCTTCCTTCAAACCTTTCAGCTGACGCAGACCGAGGCGCAACGCCAGGGCACCCTTGGCTCCCGGTTCCAAGGTGCAGTCCCAGCGGCTGCGATTGACATCGACGGGCAGTACCTCGACGCCATGTTCACGGGCATCACGCACCAGTTGTGCCGGTGCATAGAAACCCATCGGCTGGCTGTTCAGCAACGCCGCCGCGAAGGCCGCCGGATAGTGGCATTTGATCCATGACGAGACATAAACCAGCAGCGCGAAGCTGGCGGCATGGGATTCCGGGAAGCCATAATCGGCAAAACCCTCGATCTGCTTGAAGCAGCGCTCGGCGAAATCCGGTTCGTAGCCGTTACCCAGCATGCCCTCGACAAAGCGTTGCTTGAACTTATGGATGTCGCCGAAGCGGCGGAAGGTCGCCAGGGCCCGGCGCAGCGCGTCGGCCTCGTTGGGACTGAAACCGGCGCCAACGATGGCCACCTTCATCGCCTGTTCCTGAAACAAGGGCACGCCGAGAGTCTTGCCGAGTACACGTTCCAGTTCCGGCGATGGGTAGACCACCGGTTCCTCGCCTCGTCGGCGGCGCAGATAGGGGTGCACCATGTCGCCCTGAATCGGCCCCGGGCGAACAATGGCGACCTCGATGACCAGATCATAGAAGGCACGCGGCCGCAGGCGCGGCAGCATGCTCATCTGGGCTCGGCTTTCGACCTGAAAAACGCCGACGGAATCGGCCCGGCACAGCATGTCGTAAACCACCGGGTCCTCGGCTGGCACGTTGGCCAGTGTCAGTACCTCGCCGGTGTGCCGGGCAATCAGATCGAAGGCCTTGTGAATGGCCGTTAGCATGCCGAGCGCCAGGATATCGACCTTGAGGATGCCGAGGGCATCCAGATCATCCTTGTCCCATTCGATGACGGTGCGGTCCTCCATGGCCGCGTTGGCGATGGGCACGACCTCGGACAGGGCGCTTTTAGTCATCACCATGCCGCCAGAATGCTGTGATAGATGGCGCGGGAAGCCTCTGATCTGGCCGGCCAGATCCATGGTCATGCGTAGCGTTGGCTCGTCCGGGTCCAAACCGGCTTCGCGGATCAGGCCATCCGTGACCTCCGACCATTCGCGCCGCCAGGCCACGCCCTGCAAGGCGACAATGGTGTCTTCCGACAGCCCCATCGCCTTGCCGACCTCGCGCAGCGCACCCTTGGAGCGATAGGTAATGACGGTGCCGGTCATGCCGGCGCGGTCACGGCCATATTTAGCGTAGATGTACTGGATGACCTCTTCCCGGCGAGCATTCTCGAAGTCGACATCGATATCGGGCGGTTCGCCCCGTTCGGCGCTGACGAAGCGTTCGAACAACAGATCGACCCGCGCCGGATCGACGGCGGTGATGCCGAGACAGTAACAAACCGCCGAATTGGCCGCCGAGCCACGCCCCTGACACAAGATGTCGCGCGATCGAGCGAAACGGACAATGTCGTGCACGGTCAGAAAATAGGGCGCGAAATCCAATTGGCCGATCAGGGCCAGTTCGTGCTCGATCTGGTGACGCACCGCGTCGGGAATCCCATGCGGGTAGCGCCTGTCCGCACCTTCCCAAGCTAGCCGCGCAAGCTCCTGCTGCGGCGTCATGCCGTCGGGTACCGGATCGATGGGATATTCGTACTTCAACTCGTCGAGTGAGAAGGCGCAGGCGGCGGCGACCTTCAAGGTGTTGGCTATGGCTTCCGGATAGGCCTCGAACAGCCGCGCCATTTCCGCCGGCGGCTTCAGATGGCGTTCGGCGTTGGCGGCGAGGCGATGGCCGGCGGCATGTATGGTGGTGCCTGCGCGAATACAGCTGAGCACATCCTGCAACGGCCGGCGCGCCGGTGTGTGCGCATGCGCGTCACTGGTCGCCAGTAGCGGCACGCGGGCTGTCCCGGCGAGTGCCGCGAGACCGGCGATGCGACGCGCGTCGTTGCCGGAATAAGGATTCGAAACAATCAGATAGAGTCTCTTCTTGAACAACCTTCTAAGCGCCGAAAGGTGTGTGCCAAAGGCGCCGTCGACAGTGGCATTTTCCAGGCCGGCGCCGTCCGGCGGCACCACGGCAACGATTTGGCCGGCGCCACGCGCGAAGTCTTCCGATGTTAGATCGGCCTGGAAAAGATGGCATTCGCCCTTCGGGGCGCGACGCTTGCCGATGGTCAGCAGCCGCACCATGCGGCCGTAGGCGGCACGGTCGGTGGGATAGCACAACAGACTCGGACCATCGGTAAAATCGAGCCGGCAGCCAATAATCAACCGCACTCCGGCCTGTTTTGCCGCCACATGCGCCTTGACCAGTCCCGACACTCCGTTGCGGTCAACAATGGCAATGGCGGCCAGCCCCAGCGCGCCCGCCGCCGTCACCAGTTCTTCCGGGTGCGCCGCGCCGCGCAAAAAACTGAAATTCGATGTGGATTGCAGTTCCGCGTAGGCCGTTGTCATGCCGCCGTCCCGAACCGGGTTGGCGTGATAAGCGCTACTCGGCGATATCGTGTCGGATCGCTGCCACGGTACCACCATTGGCGCCGACGTGGATTTCCAGCGTGGTGCTGAGTTGCCGCGCCAGTTGCGTGGCGATTTGTAGTCCGCGACCGAAACCCTTGTCGCCACGGGGACTGGACGTTGGAATCTGTTGGCCGTTTTGCAGGCGCAACAGCACATCGCTGGGGATGCCCGTGCCGGTATCCTGCACCACCAGAAGCGCCGCCTTCTGATCGGGCAGCATTTTGGCCCGGAGTTCGACCGAGCCACCGGCTGGTGTAAACTTGATGGCATTGCCGAGAACGTTTGTGAGAATCTGGCGCAGCATGATCGGTTCCGACATGATTTTCGGAAAGTCCACTGGCACGCTCATTTTCAGCGATACTCCCGCCTTCTTCGCGGCTTCGCCGAACAAAGCAATTAGTTCCTCGCCAATTTCGCGGGCATCGACGGGGCTCAGACTGGGGTGTTGATCGTCCTCGACGGCGCCTGCCAGAACCCGCTCGCAGATATTCAACATCTGCACCGACGCGGTGTGGATGATGCGGGCGTACTCGGCGGCTTGTTCGGGGGTTAATGTGGTCGCTGCTGCTTCGGCTTCCAGCCGCTGTGTGAAGCCAAAAACGGCGGTTAGGGGATTGCGAATTTCGTGCGCGAAGTCGCGCAAAACTTCCACGCTGTCGGATGGGGTGTCGCCATTGTTCTTTGTGTTGTCGCTGCTGGTCACGACGCGCACCTTTCTCCACTAGGCATTGTCGGCGTTTGGTCATGGCGCCGTCGCCCGACGCAACCTGATGGGTCTGATATGCCCGCATCGACCCGCACTTCGCAATATCAACATACTGCATAGTCATGAAAAGAACCCATGCAGATACCAACATGGCTGCATGTCGGCACGATAGAGGCCTTCGCGATAGACCCAAAAGCGTTGCCCGGCTTCATCCTCGATACGGTAATAATCGCGCGTCATCGTGCCTTCGCGGCCTAAATCCTCGGGCTGCTGCAGCCACCATTCTGGGCCGATGCGCTCGGGGCCTTCCGCATGCCGGACCCGGTGCTGGTGCCGCCGCCAGCGGAATATGACCGGCGGGTGATCGGGCACTGGCGCCATGACCTCGATGCGTTCCGGCATCGGCAGCAGGTGTATCGGTCTGGGCGTAGTCGGGGCGTAGCTCTCATGGTTGGCAACAAAACCGAGGGTGGGGGCCGCCGTCTTGACCGCCGTGGCAAGCGGCGATGCCGGGCGCTGAGCTTTTTCTGGCATGTGACTTTCGTGCGGGGCGAGGGCGAAGACCCTGCCGGCCCCAAGGCGACCCACTAAGCGGTCAAGCAGGCGGGCAATGTTCTCGCCGCCATTGTCATGACTGCCAACATCACCAAGACCACCCTGCAGGGGCGCCAGCGGTTCGGCCTCGACGGCAGCCAACAACATGGCGTCGATGCCGAAGCCTGGGTCGATGTCGATCAACTTGTCACGAAACAGACGCGCCAGGTGGTCGGCGTCACGGCTGGCTCGGCTGGTGCCAATGCGGATTTCGGCGATGCTACCGTCGGCGCGGCAGCAGGTCAGGATCAGCCGTCGCGCCCCCTGATGGCCTTCCTCAAGCCGTCGGCAAAGGGCATCAAGCAGACGTGCCGTGGCGCAGGCAATGTCGGTGGCGGTGCCGATGGGCTCGGCGAAGGCCATGCGGGTACGCAGTACCAATGTCGGGCGGCGCGGCGACACCGGCTCCTCAACCACGCCCAGCGCCTGATCGAGGCGCAATAATGGTCCAGAGCCGAAGCGTTGGGCGATCGGACCGCGCGGCAGAGCCATCAAATCGCTGACGCGGCGCACACCCATGCGGCTCAGTCCCTCCAGCGTGACGGCGTCGAGCCTCAGCGCCGCCGTTGGCAGACCAGCCATGGCCTTGGCCATGGCGCCCGGAGCGACCACTCGCCACGGTTTGTCGCCGTCATGGGGGGCATTCGTGGATGAGAAACGGGCGCGCGCCCAGGCTGCTCCCGGCGTGTCGGCGACAGCGGCGCGGCTGATCAGGCCAAGCACGGCGAGACGCTCGCTGAGATCGGTGAGCAATGCGGCCTCACCACCAAACAGATGGGCGCAACCGCTGATGTCGAGCCAAAGGCCGTCGGCGCCATCGACCGCCGTCCACGGGGTGTAGCGCTGACACCAGTCAGCAAGACCGGCGAGAGCGTGCGCATCAGCGTCGGGGTCAGCCGCGACGGCATCCAGGGCCGGGACCAGGGCGCGGGCGTCAGCCAGCGGCAGCCCCATCTTGAGGCCTGCCTCGGCGGCACTAGCATCGACGGCGACGAGACGCATCGCCCCCTTGAGCGGAGCCATGGTCGCCAGGGGTTGATTGGCGTCCCTTTCCGCATCTTCAACCGATGTATCTTTGTCGAGGCGCCGTCGGCGCTGGATTCGGTCCGTCGCAAAGCGTGGCAACCACAGCGAGACGATCCGTCGCCGTCCCCCCGGCGGAAGCGACGGCGAAGGGGGGGAGGGCGTGCCCAGTGTGTGCTTGCTCATTGTGCCTCTCGTGCTCTGCTCTCCATTTGACCAACCAACTGCCGCCGCTTTCGCCACCGCGACAGCGCAGTAACTCGACCCGCCATTGCGCCAAGGCTGGCCATGGCTGCGCCAACTGACGTGGTTCCGACGCGGCGGCGGCAACCCGCCAGCGGGTAGCGACGGGGCCAGGGGTGACGTGGCAGGCTGCCGGCCTCAACAACAGCGCCAGCACGCCACTGCCCTCGGCCGCCAGTTGCAGGCGCCGAAGCGCGGTTGCCGGCAGTCGCGATACCTCGCCGATCACGGCGGCGGGCAGACCGCTACGCAAGCCTTCTTCCATGGCCCACAGAATTTCCCTATCGTTATCGCCGCGAACGACGACCAAGCGGCGACAATCGAAACCAAAGGCGGCGAGCCCCGGGAGGTAAAGGTCTCGCCCCCGGCGGCACCAAAGCAGCGGCGCTTCGGTGGCTTCCGGTTGCTGTGTGATGTCGGTGAGCAGGGCGGCGGCGAAGCCAGCGGCACTGGCTTCCAAACCGCTGCCCCGTCGATGTGCCATTGGAAACGTTGGTGATGTTGGCGCGGCGGCCAGAATTTCATGCACGGCGCCACGTGGCAGGCCACCCCAGGGCAATGCCGCATCGATGGCGGCAGCTCCGGTGGAAAGTGGCGGGCGTGTCGCTCCGACACGCCCGTATTGGCGCTCGAGCCGCCTCACATGGGCCCTAAGGGCCTCTAATCGCAGCCCGGGAAAAGCCGGGCGAAAAGGTGAGGGAGGGCAAATCATCAGGCGTGCTCTCACATGTTGTTCTTTTTAAAAACATTATTTGTTCTTTTATTGTTCTACTTCATCTCCGGCCAACCGTCAACTATCGGGATCGCCGCTTTCTCCACAGCCGCCCCCCACCTATGATCAAAGAATCGTCGCCGGGAACGAAATGCAGGCGCCATGACCCGATCCGAATTGCTCACCGTCACCGAATGCGGCCGCGCCGACGAATTGGCCACCAAAGCCGGCGTACCAAGCCTCGAATTGATGGAGCGGGCGGGCACGGCGGTCGCCCATGCTGCCACCAAACTGGCCGGTACCCGACGAATCATCATCGCCTGCGGTCCTGGAAACAACGGCGGCGACGGCTATGTCGCGGCACGCGTTATTGATGACTGGGGCCGTGATGTCACCGTGGCCGCCCTCGGTGATCCCGGTAAACTGAGCGGCGACGCAGCGCACAATTACAAACGCTGGTGTGAACGCGGGAAGGTTCTGCCCCTGTCCTCGGAACTCATCGACGATAGCTGCGTGGTCATCGACGCACTGTTCGGCGCCGGCTTGTCGCGGCCACTAGACGCCGGCGCAGCCGCATTCATCGACGCCATAAAAGAACGTGGGCTCGATATCATCGCCGTCGACGTGCCATCGGGTGTCGATGGTGATAGCGGCTCGGTTCTGGGTACCGCCGCGCAAGCGCGGACCACTGTTACATTCTTTCGCCGAAAACCAGGGCATTTACTTTATCCCGGCCGGACACTGGCGGGCCGGATCGTTGTCGCGGACATCGGCATACCAGCAACGGTGCTCGAAGATATCCGTCCACAAACCCACGTCAATAACGCTCACGACTGGTTCTCGGACCTACCCGTTCCCGGCCCGGCGGAACACAAATACAGCCGCGGCCACGCCGTTATCGTCGGCGGTGGCGACATGACCGGCGCCGCTCGATTGGCGGCCATGGCGGCACGGCGCATGGGCGCCGGTCTCGTCACCATCGCCGCGCCGGCGCAATCCGTTCCCATCTACGCCGCCGGCGCGCCGGGGGCACTGATCACGACGGCGGACGATGCCGCGGCCTTCAGCCAATTCCTGGAAGACCCCCGACGTAATGCCGTACTGATCGGCCCCGGCGCCGGCGTTAACGAGACGACTCGCGATAACGTGCTAGCGGCGCGCGCCGCTGGACGAGCGACTGTGCTTGATGCCGACGCGCTAGGCGTGTTCGTCGACAATCCATGTGCCCTGTTCGACGTCATTGACGAGACCTGTGTCCTGACACCGCATGACGGAGAATTCCACCGCCTATTTCCCGATATCGCCGGCGACCGCTTGAGCCGCGCACGCGCCGCCGCGTTACGCACGGGCGCCGTGGTTCTCCTGAAGGGGGCAGACACCGTCATCGCGGCGCCGGACGGGCGTGCGATCATCAACGCCGCCGGTTCGCCGCACTTGGCGACCGCCGGCAGCGGCGACGTGCTGGCCGGCATGATTCTGGGCCTTGTCGCGGAAGGTGTCGCCCCCTTCACCGCCGCACAAGCCGCCGCGTGGTTGCACGGCCGGGCTGCCGACACCGTCGGACGCGGTTGCATCGCGGAAGATTTGCCCGCCGTCCTGCCGGCCTTGCTACAAGCACTGGATGCCCGTCTTTATGCCATCGATGGGGAGTGCCCGAACGCAGCGTCCCTTGAAATCACTGGCACCGCAAGACAAGTTCCTTAGAAGAGGCCACTCAATCGGACGAAGAACATGACAGCGCTGACGACGAAATCAGGCGTTCTGCAACGTACGTTGCGCAACTTGCGCGCCGGTTGGCAAAGCATCGCCGGTGACGATTATAACGCCAGCGCCGCCAGCACACGGCCGGACCTGCCCAAGGACGACGCCGATAAACTGCGCCGTCAGATGCGCGACTGCCTTAATAATCGAGGCGGCGAGGTATCCGCGCGGGCCAAGGCGGCGGCGCTGGGGCAGGTTTACCTGGCACTCGACGCGACGGGCCGCGCCAGATTCCTGGACGTCCTGGCGACCGACTTCGATACGGATCCGGAAATTGTCGACAAAGCCATTGATCGGGTTCGCGGCGCCAAGGATGACGCAACCCGTCAAGCCGCCGAAGCCGCTCTCAGGGATGCCCTGGAAGCGCCACGGATGCGCCTGCTCCGGCAATTCAACGACCTACCGGAAGGGGTAAAATTTCTAGTCGATATGCGCGCGGAACTGCTCGATCTGATGCGCGGCGAGCCAACGTTGAAGGGACTCGAGCAGGACCTGAAACACATCCTCGCCAGTTGGTTTGACGTCGGTTTCCTGCAACTTCGGCGTATCGCATGGGAAGCCGCGCCGGCGGCCTTGCTTGAAAAATTGATTGTCTATGAGGCGGTCCACGCCATCGAAGGTTGGGATGACCTGAAAGACCGGCTCGATTCCGATCGCCGATGCTTCGCCTATTTTCATCCGCGCATGCCCGACGAGCCCTTGATTTTTGTCGAGGTTGCTCTGGTCAACGGCATTGCGGGAAATATCGCCACACTGCTCGACGAAGCAGCGCCGGCACAGGATCCAGGCTCCGCCGATACCGCCATTTTCTATTCGATATCGAACACCCAAAAGGGGCTCGCCGGAATCAGTTTCGGCAATTTCCTGATCAAACGAGTGGTCGCCACCCTGAGCCAGGAATTTCCCAATCTGAAAACTTTTTCGACGCTGTCGCCGATCCCGGGGTTTCGCAAATGGCTGGATAGCGAAATCGGCGCGGGCGCGGCTGGGTTGATTCTAGCCGCCGAACGAAAGGCGTTAAAGGATGCTGCCGGCACCGGCGGCAAAGGCGCATTGAAGACACTGCTATCGGCCGCGCATTGGTGGCAGGACCCGGCCATGTCGGACGCGTTGCGGGAGCCACTCACGCGGCTTTGTGTGCGCTATCTTATCGAAGCCAAGGGACGCGGCAAACGGGCGCGCGACCCGGTCGCGCATTTCCATCTTTCCAATGGTGCCACCATTGAGCGCCTCAACTGGCTCGGTGACACGTCCGAAAAAGGAATTCAGCAGTCCGCAGGCATGATGGTGAACTATCTCTACGATCTTGACGAAATTGAAGATAATCACGAGGCCTATACGTCCGAGGGACGCGTCGCTGTTTCCTCTGCAATCAAAGGCTTTGTGAAAGGATAAGTCAGGCCTGGAAATCAATTACGCCAATAGGCCGGACAACCGTTGTGTTGCAGTGTCGTTGACAGTTTGTGGTGATGGGATAAATTCCCCGCCGCTCAGGGGATTCCTCTAAGAAACCTTGCGGCGCCCGTGGCGGAACTGGTAGACGCGCTGGGTTTAGGTCCCAGTGGCCGCAAGGCCGTGGGGGTTCGACTCCCTCCGGGCGCACCAGCGCTTTAGACAGACGACGGCGAACCGATCCTCGGCGCGCCTTTCATGAACAGAACGCCAGATGTGAATTGGACTTGACGATGCAGGTTACGGAATTGAGTTCTGAAGGGTTGAGCCGCGAATACAAGGTCGCGCTCCCGGCCAAGGAAATCGAAGAGAAGATTTCCTTTCGGCTGAAGGAGATCGCGGAAACGGCGACACTGCCCGGCTTCCGCCCAGGCAAGGTACCGGTATCACTTTTGCGGAAGCGCTACGGGCCGTCTGTCATGGGCGAGGTGTTGGAGCGCGCGGTCAATGATTCGTCTCAGCAGGCGCTGGCCGAAAAGGGTGTGCGCCCGGCCAGCCAGCCGGAGGTAGAAATCACGTCCTACGAAGACGGCGCGGATCTGGAGTACACAATTTCGGTCGAAATGCTGCCGGAAATCACGCCGATGGATTTCGCCAAGCTGGAACTGGAGCGCTTGGTTCCGACGATTGAGGACACGGAAATTGACGACGCGCTTGGCCGTATCGCCGATCAGCATAAAACAACATCGGCTATAAGCGGCGAACGGGCGGCGCAGAATGGCGACATGGTCGTCATTGATTTCGTCGGCCGCGTCGATGGCGAGGAGTTTCCGGGGGGCAAAGCCGAGGGATACAGCCTGGAACTTGGTAGCGGTATGTTCATTCCGGGTTTCGAGGAGCAATTGGTCGGCACCAAGGTGGGCGACAAAGTCCTCGTAAAGGTTGCATTCCCCGCCGAGTACGGTGCGGCCGAACTGGCCGGCAAGGACGCAGAGTTCGATGTGACACTGCATGAGATTCAAGAGGCGGCCGCCGCCGAAATTGACGATGAACTGGCGAAGAAAGTTGGCGTCGCCGACTTGGTCTCGCTGAAAAACACCATCCGCGAGGAGCAGGGGCGTGAGCTCAACAACTTAGCGCGCATGCACCTGAAGAAAAATCTACTTGATAAACTCGCCGAGGCCCACGACTTCGAGGTGCCGCCGCGACTTCTCGAACGCGAATTCGAGGCGATCTGGGAGCAACACAAGACGCAACAGAAAGAACCACACCATCACGATCATGACCACGATGGACACGATCACGACCACCAAGATCACGACCACGCGCATGATCATGATCACGACCATGGTGAAGAAGCGGACGACGAGGCACAAAAAGTTGAGTTCCGTGAAATCGCGGAGCGTCGGGTGCGCTTGGGTTTACTGCTGTCGGAGGTCGGGCGCACCAACAATATCCAAATTAATCAAGAGGATATTAATCGGGCGATGATGGAAGAGGCCCGCAAGTATCCAGGCCAGGAAGAGATGGTGCTCGATCACTTCAAGAATAATCCCGAAGCCATGCAATCCCTGACGGCGCCAATCTACGAGGACAAGGTCGTTGATTTCATTCTCGAGATGGCCAAGGTGACCGATAACCCAGTAACGACCGACGGG
>JAYOFM010000063.1:0-21639 GCA_038117225.1 Rhodospirillales bacterium | reverse complement strand
GTGTGATAGGTGATGGTGGTCTCGAACTCATCCTTTTGCGTGGCGTCCGGCAAATCACCGAACAGCAGAAGGTAGCAGGTTTCGAGAAAATCCGAATGTTCCGCCAATTGATCGATGGGGTAGCCGCGATACAGTAGAATGCCTTCTTCTCCGTCGATGAAGGTAATTTTCGACTCGCAACTGCCCGTCGACGTAAATCCAGGATCGTAGGTAAACATATCTGTTTCGGCATAGAGCTTGCGAACGTCGATTACGCTGGGGCCGAGCGAGCCGTCCATGACAGGTAGGTCGTAACTCTTGCCGTTCCGATTATCGATCAACGTGAAATCGCTGTTCTTCTTGGCACTATCGTTCATTTCTCTATCCCTCTCCTGACTACGGACGATGCCCCGACCGGGGTTGCCCCGAGGCGTGACGCCACAAACCGATCCATTAGGCGGAACCGGCCGCATTATCGTTGAGCACGTCATTGAGACGCGCCAATGTTTCATCACGCCCAAGCACGGCCATGACCTCAAATATTCCGGGTGAGGTCGTCGTGCCCGTTAATGCCGCGCGCAATGGCTGAGCAATCTTACCAAGTTTTAACGACTCTCTTTCGGCAAACGCATGGACTGCCGCATCAACAACTGATTCGGACCAATCATCAATTCCCGCCAGTTCTTTATATAGGCCGGCGATGTGAATACGCGCTTCCGAATCAACAAGCGTACTCGCCTTATCATTCATTAACAAAGGTCGCGGAAGTGCATAAAACTCTGCAAAATCAACTAATTCAGGGATTAATTTTGCACGTTCCTTCAGACCACTCATACCCATTTTTACACGATCAGCGGCCCCAACGGCAAGCTTTCCGTCATGGCGAGCATGAAGATCTCTCATCACCAGTTCCGTTAAACGTGCGTCATCCGCATTGCGGATGTAGTGGCCATTGAGGTTCGTCAACTTGGCCATATCGAAGCGGGCAGCTCCTTTGTTGACGGCATCTATATCGAACCACTCGATGGCCTGGTCTCGGCTGATGAATTCATCGTCGCCGTGGCTCCAACCCAGTCGAAGCAGGTAATTGCAAATCGCTTCGGGGAGAAATCCGAGATCCCGATACGCATCCACACCCAGCGCCCCGTGGCGCTTCGACATCTTGGCGCCATCGGCCCCATGAATAAGCGGAATGTGAGCAAAGACCGGCGTCGACCAACCGAGAGCGTTATAGAGCTGGATCTGTCGAAACGCATTCGTCAGGTGGTCATCACCGCGGATCACATGGCTGATCGCCATATCATGGTCGTCGACGACAACTGCCAGCATGTAGGTCGGCGTGCCATCAGCCCGCAGCAGGACCATGTCATCCATCTCTGCATTGGCGACAGTAACCCGGCCCTGCACCAGATCCTCAATCACCGTCTCGCCGTCCTGTGGCGCTTTCAGGCGGATCGTAGGCGCGACGCCGGCGGGCGCGTCGGCGGAATCACGATCGCGCCACGTGCCGTCGTAGAGGCTCTTGCGCCCTTCGGCCATCGCGCGCTCGCGCATCGTCGCCAATTCCTCTGGCGTACAATAGCAACGGTAGGCGTGGCCGGCGGCAAGCAGACGTTCGGCGGCAGCGGCGTGAGCATCGCGGCGCGCAAACTGCGAAACCGCCTCGCCCTCCCAGTCTAGACCAAGCCACGTCAGGCCATCCAAGATAGCATCGACTGCCTCGTTAGTTGATCGCTTACGGTCAGTATCCTCAATGCGCAGAAGGAAACGCCCACCATCGCCAAATTGGGCATGATGACGTGCGAACAACCAATTATAGAGCGCCGTGCGCGCTCCGCCGATATGCAGAAATCCCGTCGGCGACGGGGCGAAGCGGGTGACCACGGTCATCGGAGCAGGGTACCTCGGAGCGTTGGAAGAGAGAGCAAGGTGTTGGATGTAGCATAGAAATTTCGCTGATGCAGCATCATGTTGGGGACATTATATTAGTGCATTGTTTTTATTAATTAATTTTTAGAATGCACTGCACTCATCCAGACTACAGATCGAAAATACGATATGGTCACGGGTTGACCGCAGTTGCGCCCTCGGTAGAAGCTGTAATTCCATTTTGGTGATGCGAGCTGCTAGTCTGATAGTATCGCCAAATAGCGCAATGTGCCGGGAGGTCCGCGGAATGCGCCGGGTAAAAGCGTCGATTACGGCGCTCTTACAAGCGGAACACGAACGTTGGGCGCTTTGGCTTCCAGTCGGCTTTGGGACCGGAATTGCCGGATATTTTTCACTTGCGAGCGAGCCGGGGCTATGGATCGGTTCGCTGCTGGTCGTCGTCGGAAGTGCAGTGTTAGCGATTGCCGTGCTATATCGAGCACCGCAGCGCATCACGATCCCATTAATCTCGCTGGTTTTAATCTGCGCAGGCTTCGCGGCGGCCCAATGGCGAACCGCCGCCGTCGACGCCCCAATGCTGGAAAAGCGCATTGGTCCAACCGGCATCGCGGCACGCGTCGTCCGCGTCGAAGCCACCGCAAAGAGTTTACGTGTCATTCTCGAACGGCTGAGAATTTCCGGTATCTCACCAGCCCGGACGCCCGAGAAAATCCGCATACACCTGAGGGGTGAACAACCGGAACTGTGGCCGGGGGATTGGGTGCGGGTGCGTGCCGTCCTGACTCCCCCACCACCGCCGTCGGCCCCTGGTGCATTCGACTTTCAGCGACAATCCTTCTTCAATCGAATTGGTGCCACGGGATTTGCCGTCGGCACTGCCGAACGGTTTGCGGCGGCGGCAGATGAACGATACCTAGCCCCCGCCACTCTGCTGGCAAGATTGCGTCACGCGGTCACGCAGCGCATTCGTGACGGGCTACCGGGCCATCTTGGCAGTATTGCCGCAGCCCTAATGACCGGCGAGCGTCGTGCCATCCCGGATTCCATCACAAATGCCATGCGAGACGCCGGCCTCGCCCACTTATTGGCGATATCAGGTCTACACCTAGGGCTGGTCGCGGGCATTCTATTCGTCGGTCTGCGCGCTGTAATGTCACTGGTGCCCCCGTTGGCGCTGCGGTTCCCCGTGAAGAAGTGGGCTGCGGCCGTTGCCATTGCAGGCGCATTTCAGTTCGGCCTCATCGCCGGGGCAACGGTGCCGACGCAACGCGCCTTTGTTGCGGTCGGGTTGATTCTACTGGCGGTGTTGTTGGACCGGCGTGGGTTGTCTCTGCGATCCGTCGCATGGGCAGCATTGATCATCCTAGTGTTGCAGCCGGAAAGCCTACTCGGTGCCAGTTTTCAGATGTCCTTTGCGGCGGCGACGGCACTTGTGGCCGGCTATGAAGTGCTACGCGAGTATCGACCGGCGCGCGAACCAGCCACGGGTCCGCTGAACGCGATTTTCAGGCACGTCGGGCTTTATATCGCCGGTATCGGGCTGACGACACTCATTGCCGGGCTGGCAAAGGCTCCGTTTGCCGCATATCACTTCGGCCGCGTTGCCGATTACGGTCTCTTGGCTAATCTAGTGGCTGTACCGATTACCGCGCTTTGGGTCATGCCCTGGGCCGTGGTGGCGTTTCTCGCCATGCCGTCCGGGCTGGAACAATTGGCTTTGAGTGTCATGAGCTGGGGAATTGCCGCCGTTGTTGGCACCGCGCAAACGGTTGCCGCTTGGCCAGGTGCGGTGACGCTTCTACCTGCCATGCCGCTATGGGGGCTTATTGCTGCTGCCATAGGGGGAACCTGGCTTTGCTTGTGGCGACGGGGCTGGCGATTGGCCGGCCTAGTCGGCGTCGCATTGGCATTCGTGTCTACGACTGCCGTCACGACCCCGCATCTGCTGGTCGACGGTGACGGGCGCCTGGTGGCGGCCCGCACGGCGGATGGCCGCATGGCGGTAGATACCCCCGGCCGTGCCGCGTTTACGCGCGACATGTGGCTACGCCGCGCCGGCCTTACGGTGGCCGATGGCAAATGGCCGTCCGCCGCATTGAAAGATGCTAGAAACAGGGATGAGGAGGTGAACGGAATAATTGGCGAGGATTCGATGATGCCGGATTTCACCTGTGACATCACTGGCTGCCTCTATCGCATCGCCGGGCGAACGGTCGCCATTGCCTACGACGAAGCCGCGCTGGTCGACGATTGTTGGCATGCCGAAATTGTCTTGAGTCTCGTTCCGGTCAGACGACGCTGCCCGACGCCCGTCGCCGTGATTGACCGATTTGATCTTTGGCGGAACGGGGCGCACGCAATCACCCTGTCGCCGGAGAATATCCTCGTCGAAAGCGTTAACGGCGTGCGCGGTGATCGGCCCTGGGTCGTCGGTCGACGATTGGACTAAACGGACGTTGATGCTCTCAGTAGCTCCTCTATAACGCGACCACGCTGCCTTGGACATTGACCTGATCGGGGCCAAAAATACGGGTCTCGTAGTCTTTGTTGGCGGGCTCCAATGCAATGGAAGCGCCGCGCCGGCGCAACCGCTTCAACGTCACCTCGGAATCATCCACCATGGCGACGACAATCGCGCCGTTCTCGGCGGTCTCGGTCTGGCGGATGACAACCGTATCACCATCCAGGATACCAGCCTCGATCATCGAATCTCCCTCGACCTCAAGCGCGTAATGATCACCAGACCCGAGAAGGGACGCCGGAATTTCGACAGTATTGGTGGTGTCTCGTAATGCCTCGATCGGCGTGCCAGCGGCAATTCGGCCATACAGCGGTAGTTCCACAGATTCCGTTATTCTCGCATCAACCGCTGAACCAGGCATCTTGAAGTCCGCCTCAATCACACTCGGTTTGAACGGCGAGGTGACGGCGCCCCGCGGAAGCGGCCGCCCGGCAAGATTGTCAGGCAACTTAACAACCTCCAACGCGCGTGCTCTATGAGCCAAGCGACGAATAAAGCCGCGTTCCTCAAGGCCCGTAATGAGCCGGTGGATTCCAGATTTTGATTTCAGATCCAAGGCGTCCTTCATTTCCTCGTAAGAGGGGGAAATCCCTGTCTCTCTGAGACGTTCGTCGATGTAGAGAAGAAGCTCATACTGTTTACGCGTAAGCATATCGGCGTTACCCCTCTAGAATGAATTGGCGCACCTTAAAACGGCACCACGGAAGCAAGTTTGAATCCAACGGTGTAGGTTGTATGCGCGCCATAATCATCCACAACATGTAGAACAAACAAAAAACGTCCACACATGTTCTAGAAAGGTTCGCGTCCTGTGTCAAGTTCGATTGGCAATAAATTTCATGATAATTATACACCTTAAGATATTAAATTGTCATGGCACCATATTTTAAAGGAATAATATCGACTCTTTCCCCTTCGTCCGTCGCTGGAATATTGGGCCGACGAACGATCAGGCAATCGGCGGCGGCTAGAGTCGCCAACATGCCGCTATCCTGAGTGGGGAACGGGATGACCAATAGTTCACCATCGGAATCGACCCTCATGATCGCGCGAATGAAGTCCTGTCGGAGCCCGTTGGCCGGTAGCGTGCCCCCCAACCGCGCCCGAGTTGGTTGCGAAAGGGGCGACGAAATCCCCAACATGACCTCCATGGCGGCACGCAAAAAGATCGCCGCAGTGACGGTCGCCGAAACCGGATTACCGGGAAGCCCAAGCATGGGGATGCCGCGAAACGCGCCAAAAATTAGCGGTTTCCCTGGGCGCATGGCGACCTTGTAGAACCCGAGCTCGAAATCGTCGTCGCCGAGCGTCTGTCGCACCAGATCGTAGTCACCGACGGACGCCCCACCCGTGGTCACCAGCAGATCAGCACCATCGATGGTGTTGAGCTTTTCCGCTAATTCCGACGATGTATCCCGCGCGATGCCAAGGTTGGTTGGCTCCCCGCCAAGTACGCGTACAATCGCCTCTAGCGCGACACCGTTGGAGGACACGATGGCGCCGTCCGGAACCGGATCGCCGGGGGCCACCAACTCATCACCTGTCGAGAGGATGAAAACCCGTGGTCGCCTGGTCACCGGGACGAAAGCATGATTCATGGCGGCCGCCAGAGCGATGTCGCGTGCACTCAGCAACTGCCCCGTACGCAGCAGGACGTCATCAGCCGTGAAATCCATGCCGGCGGGACGGATCCATTCACCGGATTTCGCGGATTCCTTGATGATTACAGTATCGCCATCACGATCCGTATCCTCCTGTATGACGATACCGTTGGCCCCCGCCGGCATCGCCGCACCCGTAAAAATGCGCACGCATTGGCCGCCGACGATGGTGCCCGGGAAGGGCCTGCCAGCAGCGGATTCACCGACGACTTGAAGCACCGATGGAACAATCTGGCAATCGGAGGCGATCACTGCGTATCCGTCCATGGCGGATACATCAGCGGGAGGATGGGTCAGCCGCGCGGCGAGATCCACGGCGAGGACACGACCCAAGGCATCCGAAACGGGTACGTCCTCGCGTTCCAGCACGCCGAAGCGGCCACGTAGCTTGGCCAACGCCTCATCGACGGAAATCATCGGAAGCCTTTGCGAAAAACAGGCCTAGGACTTCGCATCGAAGGTACCAGACTTGCCACCCGATTTATGAATTAGGCGGATATCCGCAATCCGCATGCCGCGATCGACGGCCTTGCACATATCATAGACTGTCAACGCAGCTATGCTCACGGCACTCAGCGCTTCCATTTCAACCCCTGTCTTACCCGTGAGCTTGCACGTCGCGGTGATATCGACAGCGTCGCGCGTAGCGTCACAACAAAGATCAACTTTAACCGATGATAAGTTAAGAGGGTGGCAAAGCGGGATCAGATCGGATGTCCGCTTTGCGCCCATGATACCGGCAAGTTGAGCAACGGACAGCACATCGCCCTTCTTGACCTGGCCGTCCATAATCTTGGCCAAGGTTTCCGGCTGCATATAGACGCTGCCAGCCGCCGTCGCCGTGCGCTCGGTGTCGTCCTTATTCGATACGTCGACCATCACGGCGTTGCCGTCCTTGTCGAGATGGGTGAACTCGGCCATAGCGTTAACCGGCCGCCGCCTGAATTGATACGGGCGCTAGCAGTGCGCGGGTCGCCGCTTCCACATCATCGTGGCGCATCAATGATTCGCCGACCAGGAAGCAGCGCACGCCATGTTCGGCGAGGCGCGCCAAGTCAGCAGGGCCGTGCAGGCCGCTCTCGCCGACGGCGAGACGATCGGCGGGAATGCGGCGCGCCATATCCTCGGCCGTTTTCAGATCGACCTCTAGCGTCTTCAAATTGCGATTGTTAACGCCGATGAGCGGACTGGCCAGTTGCAGTGCTCGCTCAAGTTCGGCGTCGTCGTGCACTTCGATCAAGACATCAAGGCCCCAGTCGATCGCCGCGGCTTCCAATTCCGCCACTTGATAATCGTCGAGCGCCGCCATGATCAGCAGCACGCAGTCCGCGCCCAGGGCACGCGATTCGGCTATCTGGTACGGGTCCAGCATGAAATCCTTGCGTAGCACCGGCAACGAGACAGCAGCCCTCGCTTGCACCAAAAATTCATCGTCTCCCTGGAAATAGGGGGCATCAGTGAGGACAGAAAGGCACGCCGCACCACCCGCTTCATAGGCGCGGGCAAGTGTGGGCGGATCGAAATTTTCGCGGATCAGTCCCTTCGACGGCGAAGCCCGCTTAATCTCGGCAATCAGGCCGTAGCCTGATACTGACGCCGTTCTCAAAGCCTTTTCAAAACCACGTGGCGGCGATGCCGCCTTTGCCGTCGCCTCGATTTCCGAAAGCGGACGCTCACGTTTTCGCAACGCCATGTGATCGTACTTGTCGGCACAGATGCGGGCGAGGACATCGCTCATCGGAAAGGCTCAGGCACGATTAGTGATTGCAACCAGGGCATCCAAGGCCGCCAGCGCCTTGCCGCCGTCAATGGCGGCTTGGGCCCGGGCGACCCCCGACTTGAGATCGGAAACGGAGCCAGCAACGAGTAACGATGCGGCCGCATTGTAGACCGCAATGTCACGATAAGGCCCAAGGGTGCCGCCAAGTACATCGCGCAGCGCCAATGCGTTGGCCGCCGGGTCGCCGCCCTTCAGGTGTTCGGGGGAGGTGCGCGATAGACCCGCGTCTTCCGGCGTCACCTCGAACGTCGAGACGACGCCGTCCTTTAGTTCGGCGACGTAGCTCGGTCCCGTCGTCGTCAACTCGTCCAGCCCGTCCGCTCCGTGCACCACCCATGCGGCCTCGCAACCAAGGTTATTCAGCGTTTCCGCCATCGGCACAATCCAGGCGCGGTCGAACGCACCCGTGAACTGACGTTTGACCCCCGCCGGATTGGAAAGCGGGCCGAGTATGTTGAAGATGGTGCGAATGCCAAGATCCTTGCGTGGTCCGACCACGTGTTTCATGGCGCTGTGATGGCGTGGCGCCATCAGAAATCCAATGCCGGCGTCACGAATGGATTCTTCGACCAATGCCATGTCGGCATCCAGGTTGACACCCAGCGCTGTCAGGACGTCCGCTGCGCCGGCCCGTGACGATACAGCCCGGTTTCCGTGCTTGGCTACCGGTACACCGGCGCCCGCGACAATGAATGCCGCGGTGGTCGAAATATTGTAGGTGCCAACACCGTCACCGCCTGTGCCAACAACATCAATGGCGCCTGACGGAGCTTCCACCTTGGTCATTGCCGCGCGCATGGCTTTCACGGCACCGGTGATTTCGGCGACGCTTTCGCCACGCACCCGGAGGCCCATCAACAGGGCGCCAATCTGAGCTTCTGTGGCGGCACCCGCCATGATCTCGCCAAATGCTATTTCGGCCTCGTCGGCGCTAAGCGCGGTGCCTTGGGCGACCGTGGCGAGTAGGGGTTTTAACACGTCACTCATGCCGCGACCCTTTCCCGCGTCATATCGATGAAATTCTGCAACAATTGGTGCCCATGCTCGGAAGCAATACTTTCCGGATGAAACTGCACGCCATGCAGCGGCAATTCCCGATGCACCAATCCCTGAATCACACCATCCTCGCTCTCCGCCGTCACACGCAAAACCTCCGGGAAAGTCGCGGGGTCGAGGGTTAGCGAATGGTACCGCGTTGCGTCAAAGGGATTGTCGATGCCGGTAAACACACCACTGCCATCGTGGCTGATCTGACTGATTTTTCCATGCATCGGTTTCGGTGCTCGCACCACCTTGGCGCCAAAGGCCTGCCCGATCGCCTGATGGCCAAGGCAAACGCCGAGAACCGGTACCCGTCGTTCCGCCGCGCGCGCCACCAGATCGAGGCAGATGCCAGCTTGGTCCGGGTCACACGGACCGGGCGAAATGACGATGCCCTCGGCACCAAACGCCATCGCATCATCGACACTGAGTACGTCGTTGCGCCGGACTTCAACCTCCGCACCCAGCTCACCCATGAAGTGGAGCAGGTTGTAGGTGAAACTGTCGTAATTATCGATCAGGAGGAACATGGTCGGCACCGAAACACTATGCAGAAATGGCCCCCGGTGTCCCCATGACGGACCAGAAGCGCGCCACAATGCAGCGCTCGGAGACGGTGGTCAAGACAGGCCCCCTTGACCTTCCATCGGCTGGAAGTCCTATATCATTCTAGTTAAATGTATACTTTAAGATGGAATGTATATATGACCGAACTTGACCTCGCGAATGACCACACAAACACGGTGGCTCCGGTGGCTCCGAACGTGGCGTCCGATGCCGAGACCGTGTTGGCAATCGACGGGATGACGTGCGCATCCTGCGTCAGTCGAGTGGAAAAGGCCCTAATTCGCGCCCCCGGCGTCACGAACGCGTCCGTCAATCTCGCGACAAACCGGGCAGAGATGACGATGTCTCCTGGTGTTGGCAGCGTGGCGGCCTTGTTGGCGGCGGTTGACGCCGCCGGGTACGCGGCGCGAGTTGTTGTCGATGCCGATGACGAGGACCGACGTCGCGACGCCTATCAGATCACGCGGGCACGACGGGATGCCCAAATTGTCGCGGTTGCCGTTTTGCTGACAATTCCATTCATTTTGCAGATGGTCGCCGGGCCCGTGGGGATAACATTCCATGTTCCCGCGTGGCTGCAATGGTTGCTGGCCTCCGTGGTGCAATTCGGCGCCGGCGCGCGCTTCTACGGCCCCGCTTGGCGAGCGTTGAAGGCGGGTACCGGGAACATGGAATTGCTCGTGGTGATGGGCACGCTGGCAGCCTATGGGCTAAGCCTATGGCAGTGGGCGGAATATACCGGGTCTGGTCCCATTCATCTCTATTTCGAGGCGTCCGCCGCTGTGATTACTCTGGTTCTCATTGGACGGGTGCTGGAAGCCCGCGCCAAGCGCGGTGCGACGGAGGCCATGCGGGCACTCGGCGCGCTACGGCCGGAAACCGCCCACGTATTGCGCGACGGCCGGGAGTACGAAGTTCCGACAAAAGCACTCGCGATTAATGATGTCACGTTGGTGCGTCCGGGAGAACGATTCCCAGCCGATGGCGACGTCGTCGACGGAGTCTCGCAGGCTGATGAATCACTACTAACAGGAGAAAGTCGGCCGATCGAAAAAGGGCCCGGAAATACCGTCACCGGTGGTGCGGTCAACGGCGACGGTTTGCTGCAAGTCCGGGTCACGGCGGTCGGCGCGGAAACCGCGCTAGCCCGTATCGCCAGGGCCGTCGAGCACGCGCAAGCGGCCAAGGCGCCAGTGCAGAAACTGGTGGATCGGGTCACGGCAGTGTTTGTGCCAATCGTCGTCGGCATCGCCATCGTTACCGCCGCCGGATGGCTAATAGCAAACGCTTCCGTCGAAGTCGCGCTGGTCAACGCGGTCACCGTTCTGGTTATCGCCTGCCCGTGCGCGCTTGGATTGGCGACACCGACCGCAATCATGGTCGGCACCGGCGTCGCCGCGCGGCATGGCATCCTCATCCGCGACGCAGAGACATTGGAGGCGGCGCGCGGGCTCAATCTTGTGGTCTTCGATAAGACAGGAACCCTGACGCATGGTACGCCCGAGGTTCGTGGCATTTATCCAAACGAGGGTATCGAAACCGATGAACTGGTGCGCCTCGCCGCCGCGGTACAACAGGGAAGCGAACATCCGTTGGCAAAAGCCATACTGCGCGCCGCAGCCGCGCGTTCCCTTGAGCTGCCCACTCTCACCGGTTTCAAGAACTTCTCTGGTCGAGGCGTTCGGGCAACGGTCAACGGAAGACTACTGATCGTCGGAAGCCGCCGGCTGATGCTTGAAAACGAGATCGCGATCGAAGCCGAAATCAAGCGCGATGGTTCCGCGCTAAGCGAGGTCTGGATCGCTGATCTCGGTAATCACCAGGTTCTTGGGAAATTTGGCATCGGCGATACAGTTCGGCCCGAAGCCTCCGCGGCGGTATCCGCGCTTGCCGACGCCGGTATTTCGGCGATGCTTCTATCTGGTGATAATTGGGCCAGCGCCGAGGCGGCGGCGCGAGAAGTCGGCATTACCCGTGTCGAGGCGGAGGTGCTGCCCGAGGGCAAGGCCGAGGCCATCGCCCGTCTGCGTGCCGACGGTTTTCGCGTCGCCATGGTCGGCGATGGTGTCAACGACGCACCGGCATTAGGAGCGGCCGACGTTGGTATCGCCATGGGTGGCGGCACCGACGTCGCCATGCAGACTGCGGGCATTACGTTGATGAGTAACGATCCGCGGCGGGTTGCCGATGCAATCGCGCTCGCTGATGCCACCCGTCGCAAGATCAAGGAAAACCGATTTTGGGCTTTCGTCTACAATGTCGTTGCATTGCCGCTGGCCGCTCTTGGTCTTCTCAGCCCGGTGATCGCCGGCGCGGCCATGGCATTGTCGAGCGTATCGGTCGTATCCAACGCGCTTCGGTTAAAGCGCTGGCGGTCGACATTGAATCGCGAATCGGAGGCCATGACATGAGAATAGGCGAGTTATCGAGAGCTACCGGCGTCAGTGCCAAGACGATCCGATATTATGAGGATGTCGGCCTGCTGATTGCGCCACCGCGACGGGACAACAATTATCGCGACTATGGCGACAACGATGTCGCGACGCTCAAATTCATCCATCGGGCTCGTAACCTGGGATTCGCTATTAAGGATGTGGCCCAATTGGTCGCTCTTTGGCGAGACAAGGACCGGGCGAGCGCTGATGTAAAGGCCTTCGCGACCCGCCACATCGCCGAGGTCGAGGTTCGTATCGCGGAATTGCAGTCGATTCGCGACACCCTGGCTACCTTGGCGGCCCGCTGCCATGGCGACGATCGGCCGGACTGCCCCATTCTGGACGATCTGCAAGATCCGATGGCGGGCTAACGTTGACCCAGCAATTACCCTGCGATAGGCAAGGGAAGTATCCAACGCCTGCCGGAGGTTGCCTTGGCCGAACTGCCGTCGAGCAAGTCAGATAAGGCACGGAATGCGCTACCGAAGGGTTGGCCACGTCCCGGCGGCGATCGTCGGCGCACTGGACTTAACCCAAAACGCCAGTTGATCCTCGTCGCGTTGGCGTTCGGTGGGCTCGCGGTTGGATATATCCTGGGTTCATTCACCGCTCCTCGGCCAGCAACCATTCCGGAACCGATGTTGGCCGAGGCGCGCCCGCCGGATCCAATCGGAAATTTGATTGAAAAGCAGCCCGTCGATGAGTTACCGACGACCAAAGCACGTCCGGTTGAGGCCGTTTTGCCGCCGGCCAAGGTCAAACCCGACGCGGGAAAAGCGGTCGAGGAGAGCAAGGGTCCCGAAATTGCGGAATATCAGTCCTCCGAGCCGAAGACCTCGGAGATTGCCCCTTCTGCGGCCCCTGAAGTTGAGGCCCCAATACCAGCGACGGCGGCAAAGCGGATAACAACGGAGGAAAGCGAGCCTCCTGTCGTCGAAGAACAGGTGACATCACCCGTGCGGCCATCATTTACTGGCGGTCCGGCCGTTGTCATCGTCATCGATGATCTTGGGGTCGACCAACGTCGCACGGCACGTACCACCGCTCTGCAAGGGCCGCTCACGCTCTCATACCTGTCCTATGCGGAGAATTTAGGTGCCCAGGTCGCACGCGGGCGTGCGGCGGGCCACACCATCATGATGCACGTGTCGATGGAGCCGGAGAGTCTAGAGGTGGATCCCGGTCCCAACGTGCTGCTGACAGGAATAGCAACCGAGGAACTGGTTCGCAGCCTGCGGTGGAACTTGGATCAATTCGAAGGCTACGTGGGCATCAACAACCACATGGGTAGTCGCTTCACGCAAAGCACGGATGGCATGCGCATCGTGTTGAAGGAAGTCAAACGGCGCGGCTTGTTTTTTCTCGATTCCCTGACATCCCAACGTTCCGTGGCAGGGCGTGTCGCTAGCGAGCTCGGCGTTCCCCATCTTGTCCGGGACATTTTTATTGACCACGAGGATGACCGCGCAGCCATCCGCCGGCAACTCGCAGCCGTCGAACGACTGGCGCGGCGCCAGGGTTACGCGATCGGAATCGCCCATCCGCGCGACAATTCACTGGCTGAGTTGCAGCCCTGGATTGCCGGACTGGAAGCCAAGGGTATTCGCCTGGTACCCATCACCGACATTCTCAACCGCTCGCAACAAACGAAAGCGGAACACGCATCGCACGGCGCGCAACCGAGAGCCAAACCCAGCGGAGGATAATCATGACCATAGAACGCTTCGAATCTCGGCCCCGGATGTCACAGGCGGTCGTCCACAATGGCATTGTCCATCTGGCCGGCCAGGTCGGTAACGACAAGACCGCGTCCGTGGGGGATCAGACGCGACAGATCTTAGCCGATATCGATCGGCTTCTCGCTCTTACGGGAAGCGACAAGACGCAATTGATCAGTGCCCTGGTCTGGCTTGCCGACATGCGTGATTACGACGCCATGAACGAGGTTTGGGACGCCTGGACGGAAGAAGGTTGCGCGCCGGCGCGTGCCTGCACCGAAGCCAAGCTGGCCCCGGGATGGATCGCCGAAATCATGGTGACGGCCGCGGTCAAATAGGTGGCGGAGATTACTCAGCCATTGCCGGCGAAGCGCGTTGCCTCGGCGGCGGCGCGAATCAGAGCCTGCGCCTTATTGACCGTTTCCTGATATTCTGCTTCTGGGTCTGAATCGGCGACAACGCCGCAGCCGGCCTGCACGTAAAGACGGCCATCCTTGATTACGGCGGTGCGTAACGCGATACAGGTATCCATGTCTCCATCCGCGCCGAAATAACCGATACAGCCGGCATAGACTCCACGCCGGTGTGGCTCTAACTCGTCGATGATCTCCATCGCGCGCACCTTGGGCGCGCCGGAAACCGTACCGGCGGGAAACCCGCCGAGAAGGGCGTCGATGGCGTCATGGCGGGGATCAAGATCGCCTTCCACTTCCGACGCGATGTGCATGACGTGGGAATAATATTCGACGGCGAACTGTTCGGTGACTTCGACACTGTCTACCTTGGCGACCCGGCCGACATCGTTGCGGCCAAGATCCAGCAGCATAAGGTGTTCCGCGCGTTCCTTTGGATCGGCCAGTAATTCGTCAGCCAATGCCCGGTCTTCCGCCGGCGTCGCGCCGCGTCGCCGGGTACCGGCGAGTGGACGTAGCGTAATACGGCCATCACGAACGCGGACAAGAATTTCTGGGCTCGATCCAGTAATGGCGAAATCGCCAAATTCCAAATGAAACAGGAAGGGTGATGGATTAAGCCGGCGCAGGGCCCGATAAAACGCGAACGGCGGCAATGCATACGGAACGCTGAAGCGTTGCGACGGCACGATCTGGAAGGCGTCACCGGCATTGATGTAGTCAACGCAGCGGTGAACGATGGCGTGAAATTCCTCACGGGTCATGTTGGACGTCGGCGCTGGGGCCTCGGCCGCCGGTTCCAAAGCCGCGCGGGGTAGGGGGATATCGCGCTCTAGATCAGCGACGGCATCGGCGAGGCGTTTCTGCGCATTACTGAACGCCGAACCAGCGTTGACTCCGTCGGCCGGGTAAACCGACGTGATTATGGATATCGTGTCCTTCAGTGCATCGAATACCGCCATTACGGTCGGCCGCAGAAAGATACTGTCCGGCACGCCAATGACGTCGGGATTATTATCCGGTATGCGTTCCGCCAAGCGCACCATGTCATAGGCGAGATAACCTACTAACCCAGCAGACATGGGCGGCATGCCATCGGGCAAATCGATACGAGTCTCGGCGACAAGCGCCCGTAAAGAGGCGAGGATACCTTCGCTCGCGCCCACCGGGCACCGAGTGAACGCGTGTTCATCCTTGAGCGCGTCGCGGTTGATTTCCGCGCCGTTGGGCGTGCAGCGCCAGACGACGTCCGGACGCAAACCAATAAACGAATAACGGCCACGTTGCGCGCCACCTTCGACCGATTCCATGAGAAAGCTGTTGCGCTGACCGTGCGCCAGTTTAAGCATGGCCGAAACCGGCGTTTCCAGATCGGCAACCAGGTCCGTCCAAACGACCTGGGGCGCCCCCGCATCGTAGCGCGCCGTAAACTCAGCCGGCTCGGGGTAAATTCGCATGTGTGCCGACGGTTCAGTAACTGCGTGAACCGCCGCCGAGCGCGAACTCAACAGCGCGCCGGTTGACGGTGACGCCAATAGATTCCCGTAGCGCCATGCCGAATTGTTCGGCGATATCGCCCTGCAACTCTGTCGTCAGATTGTTCGCCACTTCGTCCAGTTGCTGCTTTTCCGCCACGGCGTCCGCTGATTTCACCTCGGCGACGCGAACAACCTTGTAGCCGTCCTCGACTCGCGCCAGCGTCGCCGTGCCAGCAGCGGTTTCGAAGGCTTTGAGGCGGACAGCGTTGTCGACCTCGGCATCGCGGCCATCACGATTGAACGGTTTAGAGGTCTCGACCGTCAGGCCAAGATCGCCAGCGACGTCAGCAAGCGTAGCGCCACCGTTGACCCGCGCGGCCGCCGCACTTGCCGCCTTTTCCGCAGCTTTACGACGTTCGTCGGCGGCCCAGGCGCGCGCGACCTCGTCGCGAACCGTGTCAAGCGGCCTCAGGACCGGCGCCGTAATTCCATCGACGCGAACCATGAAATACCCATCTGATCCGGATTCTGTCAGAACGCTATCCTCGCCCTGTCCCAAACCAAAGGCGACATCGAGGAATCCGCCTGCCTCGGGCAACCCTGTTACCACGGTTCCGCCCGGTGTCTTACCCTGACGGTCAACGGCGCCAACCGTAATAGCCTTGAGGTCGAGATCACGCGCCGCTTCCTCGAGCGTGGCACCGCCGCCGGTAATGTTCTCCAGCCTGTTGGCGAATTCGAAAAGGGAATCGACGGCCTTTTCCTTGGCCAATAACGCCGTCAGTTCACTCCGCACATCATCGAGCGTGCGGGTAACTCCGGCCTCGACCTTCGCGATTTTCAATAGATGCCAACCGAATGAACTTTTTACCGGGCCGGCGACAGTACCCTCGGCGGCTGCGAACGCGGGTTCGACCAGTTCCGCGACCGGCAGTTCGTTGCGCGCCATCATGCCAAGATCTACGACGTTGGCATCACCGGCATTTTTCGCCACGTCCGCGAACGCCCGGCCTTCACGCGCGGCGGATGCCGCCTGATCGGCGGTCGCTTGATCCGGTAGCACGATTTGCAGAATTTGGCGGCGTTCAGGGGTAATATACGTCGCCTGATGGGCGTCGTAGCCTTCCTTCAACTCGTCTTCGGAGATCGCGACATCCTTGGCCAGATCATCGGCCTTCAGCGATGCAAAGACCAATTTTCGGTATTCGGGCGCGGTGAAGCGCTGCTTATGATCTTCGTGATACTTGGCCAATGTCGCCGAGTCGGGCGTCGCTATGCCGGTCTGCGCGTCATCCTTGATTAGTATCGTTTCAACCACGCGACGCTCAGCGCGGTGGCGAAACAATGCTTCAGCCAGGGCTTTCGGCGCGCTACCGATGGAAGACACGCTGCCGACGACCATTTCACGACCAATGCGACGACGCATGTTGGCCACGTACGAGGCTTCTGTCATGCCATTGGCCTGCATCAGCTGTTCGAAACGCATACGGTCGAAGCCGCCGGCGAGGCCCTGAAAATTGGGATCCGTGCGAATTACCTCGGCAATGACCGCGTCGCTGGTCGTTACGCCGAGTTGATCGGCGGACCGATCCAGCAGAGTCGACGTGATCAGGCGCTGCAAGGCGCCTTCGGCGAGCCCCATCGCAACCATCTGCTCCTGGGTCAGGCGATTGCCAAACAAGGGCGCCATGCGTCGAAGGTCCTGACGGACTTCATCTTGTAGCGCGTAGGGGCTAATCTCGGTACCGCCAACCTCTGCGACAGCTTCGCCAGCGGTCGTCACGCTATCTGAAATGTAATCGTTCACGCCCCAGGCGCCGAAACTAATGATCAGGAGCCCGGCCAAAATCTTTGCGACGAACGAAGCGGCCTTGTTGCGGATGACGCTCAGCATGGTGGTTTCGGACCTCTTTCAGGGAGCGATTGAGGGACAACGGGGCGGCATCATAGGTGCGCCGCCCGGCGCGGGCAATGGGCGATGTTGCGCTGAGTCCATGGCGAAATCATGGCGCCGGCCGGCGCTTTATCCGCCATGCACCGGGTGCTAGAACAGCGCAATTCCAGCCCTTGCTCGATTAGACGAAGGATCCCCCTTATGACGGAACCGAGGCGCCCGCTGGTTGCCGGCAACTGGAAAATGAACTGCTTGTCGGCGGACGGAATTGCTTTGGCAAAAAAGGTCGCGAAGCATGTAACAAGCAGCGGCACGAATACCGAAGTAGCAATATGTCCGCCCTATACGCTACTTGGCGACATCAAAGCGGCGCTGGCCGGCAGCGATGTCCGGCTTGGCGCCCAGGACTGTCACGCCGCCGAGAAGGGGGCGCACACTGGTGATATATCAGTCGCCATGCTCGCTGATGTCGGCTGCGCGATGATCATTGTCGGCCATTCAGAACGTCGCTCGGATCACGGCGAAGACGACGCGCTAGTTCGCGCCAAGGCCGTGGCGGCACAAGCGGGCGGCATGACCGCCATCATTTGTATCGGCGAAACCGAAACCGAACGCGATGCCGGGCAAACGCTCCAGGTGGTCACCGGACAGTTGCGCGGATCCGTACCCGAGGGTGCGACGAGCGCCAACACGGTTATCGCCTACGAACCAGTTTGGGCGATCGGCACCGGTCGAACACCGACGATTGACGATGTGCAAGTGGTACACGCGGCCATTCGTTCCGCGCTCGGCAAACGCTTCGGCGACGCCATGGCCGCGGCCACCAGAGTACTCTATGGCGGCTCCATGAAGCCGAGCAACGCGGCCGAATTCGTCGCCTTGGCGGATGTCGACGGGGGCCTGATTGGCGGCGCGAGCCTGAATGTCGGGGATTTCAGCGCAATTATTGACGCCTGTGGCAGTTGATAAGACCCGGCCACGCGTAATTTGGCTGGCCAAACCACGCCATAGGGATTACATAGCGCCCGCACCCTCGCACCACGTCCACGGGCGTCGTTGCGCACGCTGGAGAAAATCATGGAAACCATTATTCTGGTCATTCATCTGTTTCTGGCCATCGGGCTTGTCGGCTCAGTGTTGCTGCAACGTTCGGAAGGCGGCGCGCTGGGTATCGGGGGCTCGGGTGGCGGCATGGGCGGGTTCATGACCGGCCGCGCCACGGCGGATATGCTGACGCGAACGACGGCTATCCTAGCGGCTTGCTTCATGGCGACCAGCATCATCCTGGCGGTGATGGCCAACCAGGGCCGCGAACAACCCTCGATTCTCGACCAAATGCTGGGTACGGGTGGTGCGCCGACAACACCAGCCGCCCCCGCCGCGCCGACAGCCCCGCAAGCACCAAAACCCAATTGACGCGGAAATCCGCCATTTTCTTAACGCCACTCCGTGACCAGGGGCGGCGTCTCACCACCGTTGCGCGGACGCTGTTTGCGTTCCCGCCAATTTGTGTATGTTAGGCGTCCATGACGCGGTTCATCTTCATCACCGGCGGCGTGGTCTCCTCACTCGGGAAAGGTCTGGCATCGGCGGCGCTCGGCGCGCTGTTGCAGGCGCGCGGCTTCAAGGTCCGCTTGCGCAAGCTTGACCCGTATTTGAACGTCGATCCCGGCACCATGAGCCCCTATCAACACGGCGAAGTGTATGTCACCGATGACGGCGCCGAAACGGATCTCGATTTGGGCCATTACGAACGCTTTACCGGCGTCGCCGCGCGAAAATCCGACAACATCACGACCGGGCGTATCTATTCGGAAGTGATCGCCAAGGAACGCCGGGGCGACTACCTGGGCGCCACCATCCAGGTCATCCCGCACGTCACCAATGCAATTAAGGAATTCATCCTCTCGGATATCACCGATGAGGACTTCGTGCTGTGCGAGATCGGTGGCACCGTCGGCGATATTGAAGGCCTGCCGTTCTTGGAAGCCATTCGGCAGCTGAGCAACGAACTAGACCGCAACCGCGCCATGTTCATCCACCTGACGTTGATCCCCTACATCGCGGCGGCTGGCGAATTGAAGACGAAACCGACACAGCATTCAGTGAAGGAGCTGCTGAGCGTCGGCATTCAGCCAGATATCCTGCTGTGCCGCGCTGAGCGCGATTTACCGGACAGCGAACGCCGAAAGATCGCGTTATTCTGCAACGTCCGTCACGAAGCGGTGATCCCGGCACTCGACGTCGAAAGCATATACGAGGTCCCGATCAGCTATCACGAACAGGGCTTGGATACTGAGGTCTGCAGGCACTTCGGGCTGGATGCGGACCCGAATGTCGACCTTACGCGCTGGGATACCATCCACGATCGCAAGACCAGGCCGGAAGGCGAAGTTTCGATCGCCGTTGTCGGCAAGTACACGGGTTTACTGGACGCCTACAAATCACTAGCGGAGGCGCTTGACCACGGTGGTATCGCTAACCACGTTAAGGTCAACCTGAACTGGATTGATTCAGAAATCTTCGAAGGCGACCGGCCCCTCGATCATTTGGGCGAATTCCATGGCATTCTGGTGCCCGGCGGCTTTGGCGAGCGCGGTGCAGAAGGTAAGATCGCCGCCGCCCGTTTCGCACGCGAGCAGGGTGTACCGTATTTCGGCATCTGCTTCGGCATGCAGATGGCGGTAATCGAGGCGGCGCGCCATATGGCTGGCATCAGCAATGCCGGCTCGACCGAATTCGGGCCCTGCGACGAACCGGTGGTGGGCCTGATGACCGAGTGGATCCGTGGCAATCAGCGTGAGACCCGCAATTCAGAAACTGACAAAGGCGGCACCATGCGGCTCGGCGCCTATGCCTGCGTTTTGGATGACCAAAGCCGGGTCAACAATATCTACGGCAAACGCAAAATCTCCGAACGCCATCGCCACCGCTACGAGGTCAACACCGCCTATAAAACGATGTTGGAGAAGGCCGGCATGCGGTTTTCCGGCATGTCGCCCGACGGCGTTCTGCCGGAAATCGTCGAAATCCCGGAACATCCCTGGTTTATCGGTGTCCAGTTTCACCCCGAGCTCAAATCCAAACCGTTCGACCCGCATCCCTTGTTTAAATCATTCATCAACGCCGCCATTAATCAGGCCCGTCTGGTATGATCACCACGCGTGCCGTCAGCGTTGGATCCGTGACACTCGCCAATGACGCGCCGCTGGCGATCATCGCCGGACCGTGTCAGTTGGAAAGCCGCAATCACGCGCTCGACATGGCGGGCGCGCTGAACGAAATGGCGGCCGGCCTTGGCTGCGGATTGATCTACAAGACGTCCTTCGACAAGGCCAACCGTACCAGTGCCGAGGGCATTCGCGGTCTCGGGCTCGAGGACTCGCTGCCGATCTTCGTGGAAATCCGCGCCACCACGGGCCTGCCGGTTCTTACCGACGTTCATACGGCCGAACAGTGTGCCGCGGTAGCCGATGCCGTGGATATCCTTCAAATACCGGCATTTCTTTGCCGCCAGACCGATCTGCTGCTGGCCGCCGGCGCGACCGGCAAACCGATCAACGTAAAAAAAGGTCAGTTCCTGGCACCGTGGGACATGAAGAACGTGGTTGCCAAAATTGACGGCACTGGAAATACCCAAGTCACATTGACTGAGCGCGGCGCCAGTTTCGGCTACAACACTCTCGTATCCGATATGCGATCGTTACCGATCATGGCCAACGATACCGGCTGCCCGGTCGTCTTCGATGCCACCCATTCAGTGCAACAGCCGGGCGGGCAGGGGACGTCGTCCGGCGGCCAGCGGGAATTCGCCCCAGTGCTCGCCCGCGCCGCCGTTGCCGTCGGCGTCGCTGCTGTGTTCATGGAAACCCATCAAGACCCCGATAATGCGCCCAGCGACGGCCCGAATATGATTCCCCTCAATGCATTGGCGGACGTTATTGAGACATTGCTTGAGCTGGATCGGGTTGCCAAGGCACGGCCACTGTAGGCCTTCTAACGGTTCCTGAGCGCTTCAGTCCTTGATTTCCACCTACGGTGCCGTAATTCTCGCGCCCATCGTTTAACCGCCCTTGTAAAATCGGTTCCAACCCAACCGAAACTACCTCGAAAGGCCCGACCATGACCGCCATCACCGACATCGTTGCGCGCGAAATTCTCGATTCTCGGGGCAATCCGACCGTCGAGGTCGACGTTGTATTGGAAACCGGCACGTTTGGACGCGCGGCAGTTCCGTCCGGCGCCTCGACCGGCGCATACGC
>JAYOFM010000062.1:0-21872 GCA_038117225.1 Rhodospirillales bacterium | reverse complement strand
AGACATCATTATTCGGCAAAAACCTAAACACGAAATTAATGGGTCCTGAGCCTAGCTCTCTCACAGATCCTCGGGCGATCCGGTCCGCCGTTTTGAACAATACTTGCGCGAACTTCGGTCCCGCAACAGCGAGTGATAGGTCAATCAGTACTGAAATATCCCATGGCAATGCAACAGGATGAAGCAATGAATGACGTGGAAACCTCGGTCGCGGCGACAAGTGGCGCCGCGACGGGCGGCGCGACCGCCAGTGGCTTGTTCCACCGGATGAAGATCCGCACCAAGCTGATTCTTATTCTGCTGGTCTTCGGTCTGGTGCCGGCAATAACCCTGTTCGGCATCCTGTTCTCGCAAGGCACCGTCTTCCACAAGGCGCTGAGCGCCGGGTTGGAGATCAACGCCAAGAAGGCCATTGAGGTGGTTGAGCGCAATCTGTTCGAGCGCTATGGCGACGTCCAGGCGTTTGCCCTCAACACCGCCGCCCTGGACAAGAGTAGCTGGGGCGACCGGTCGGGCAAGACCCCGCTGGTCAATGCCATGAATGGCTATACGACGGGCTACGGCATCTATCGCTTCATGGTCCTGGTCGATCCGTCGGGCAAGACCTTGGCCGTCAACTCGGTCGATTTGAAGGGCCAGCCGCTGAACACCGGTTTTCTCTACGACCACTCCTTCGCCGACGCGCAATGGCTGAAGGACGTGCTGGCGGGTAAATTCCTTGACGGCACCAACGGCCTCAGCGGCACCGCCGTGGTACCGCAGCATTTCAATGAGTTGGCGGCGAAGATCTACGGTAACGACAAGGAATACACCATCGTCTACGCGGCGCCGGTCAAGGATGCCTCGGGCAAGGTTGTCGCCGTGTGGGCCAACTACGCCGATTTTGGTCTCGTCGAGGACATCATCGCCACCTTCTATGAGGAATTTAAGAAAGCCGGTCAGCCTAATACGGAAATCACCATGCTCGACGACCAGGGCCGCGTCATCGTCGATTACGACCCGGCCGGCCAGGGTTGGACGACCTATCCTCGCAATAAGAAGGTGATCGGCAAGCTGAACCTGGCCAAGGCCGGCGTCGAAGCGGCGAAACTCGCTGTCAAGAAGGGCGCCGGCTATCTCGAATCCACTTATCACGCGCGCAAGAAAATTCAACAGGCGGCGGGTTACGCCCATACGGCGGGCGGCTATGATTACACCGGCCTTGGCTGGTCGGTGATGATCCGCGTGCCGGTCGAGGAAGCCTACGAGCTTTGGGATTCGACCCTGCTCATCATGGTCATCGTGCTGGTTGTTTCCGCCGGCGCCGTCGTCATTCTCGGCTACTTCGTCGGGCTTGGATTCTCGCGGCCGATCGTCGGCATGACCGATACCATGGCGGAACTCGCCGACGGTAATCTGGAGACCGACATTCCGGCCAAGGATCGCGGCGACGAGATCGGCGAGATGGCGGCCACCGTCCAGGTCTTCAAGGACAATGCCATCGAGGCCAAGCGCCTGGCGGCGGAGGCCAAGGAGGCCGAGGCCCGCGAACGCCAGCGCGAGCAAGCCGCGCAAGAAGCCGAACGCCAACGCGAGGGGGAAAAGGCCGAGGCCGAACGCGTTGCCGCGGAACAGACGCAGGAACAGCAGCGTCAGGCCGAGGCGGACCGCAAGCAGACCATGCTCGACATGGCGGATGATCTCGAAGGCAGCGTCGGCGGCATCGTCAACGCGGTGTCGGCGGCGGCAACCGAATTGCAGTCGTCGGCCGATACCATGTCGACGACGGCGGAAATGACCCTCAGCCACGCCGAAACGGTGGCAGCGACGGCGGATCAAGCATCCTCGAACGTGCAAACCATGTCGGCGGCGTCGGAGGAGCTTTCAAGCTCGATCACCGAGATCAGCTGCCAGGTGGCGCGCTCCAGCGAAATCGCCGGCAGCGCCGTGACCGACGCAGAACAGGCCAATCAGAAGATTCAGGAATTGGCCGAGGCGTCGCAACGGGTCGGCGAGGTCGTCAATCTGATTACCGAGATTGCCGATCAGACCAACCTGCTGGCGCTCAACGCGACAATCGAGGCGGCGCGCGCCGGCGATGCCGGCAAGGGCTTTGCCGTGGTCGCCTCGGAAGTCAAGAACCTGGCCAATCAGACGACCAAGGCGACCGAGGAAATCGGCAATCAGATCAACGGCATCCGAACGGCGACCGAGGAGTCGGTGGCGGCCATCCAGACCATCACGGCCACCATCGGCGACATCAACGAAATCGCCGCGGCAATCGCCAGCGCGGTGGAGGAGCAAAGTGCCGCGACGCAGGAAATCTCGCGCAACGCCGAGCAGGCCGCGGCCGGCACGGCGGCGGTGTCGTCGAGCATCACCAGCGTCAGCCAGGCGGCGGGCGAAACCGGCGAGGCGGCAAGCCAGATCGTCAGTGCCGCCAGTGAACTCTCGCAACAGGCCGAGACATTGCAAAAGGAAGTGAACGGCTTCCTTAGTCAGGTCCGTTCGGCTTAAACGCGCCGCTTCCAACACGTTGGACCGCCGCCCGCCACAATTTATTGTGGCGGGCGCGTTGGTTCGCGTCCATGGCGGGTTCGAAACGACGCTGACGACGCCATCGACCCGCGACGTCCGCAAGGGACCCGTACATGCCAATGTGGTACCCGGCTAGGGTCGCCGCGCCGAGGGACGTCGTCTCCAAGATTTCCGGGCGCTCCACCGGCAGACCAAGGATGTCGGCGAGGCGCTGCATTAGCCAGTCGTTGACCACCATGCCACCGTCAACGCGCAGCACCGCCGGCAGGGTCCTTGCCGCCGCCCCATCGGCGCCCAGAGCCCGCATCAGATCTCCCGTCTGATGGCAAATGGCATCGAGCGCCGCGCGAACGATATCGGCGACACCGGTATCAAATGTCAGACCAAACAACGCACCCCGCGCATCGGCATCCCAGTGCGGCGCGCCCAGCCCCGTAAACGCCGGCACCATGACGACCTCGTCGGCGCCCGACGCGGCCGCCGCCAGGGCTTCCGTTTCCGCCGCCGAGCCGATCACGCCGAGTCCGTCACGCAACCATTGCACGGCGGCGCCGGCGACAAAGATGCTGCCTTCAAGTGCATAAGTCGTCCGTCCGTCGAGCCGGTAGGCAACCGTGGTCAGCATGCGGTTGGTCGAATGAACCGCCACCTCGCCCGTGTTCAACGTGACAAAGCAGCCGGTGCCATAAGTGCTTTTGATCATGCCCGGTTCGAAACAGGCCTGGCCGACCGTCGCCGCCTGCTGGTCGCCGGCCAGGGCCGTAATCGGTACCGCGCGGCCGAACAGGGCCGCGTCGGAGGCGCCGAAATCATCGGCGCTATCGCGCACCGACGGCAGCAATTCGCGCGGGATGCGAAATAGCGCCAGCAGGTCATCATCCCAATCCTGTCGGTGGATATCGAACAGCATGGTTCGCGATGCATTGGTGGCGTCTGTCGCATGCACCCTGCCGCCGGTCAGGCGCCATAGTAAGAAACAGTCAATGGTTCCGAACGCCAACTCACCGCGTTCGGCTGCCGCTCGCGCGCCGGTGACGTTGTCGAGCAGCCAGGTAAGCTTGCTGGCGGAGAAATAGGGGTCGACAACAAGGCCCGTGCGCGCCGTGATATCCTCGGCCGCGCCCGTGGCAATCAGATCACGACAATGATCGGCGGTGCGGCGATCCTGCCAGACGATGGCGTTATGCAGCACGGCGCCGCTGGACCGCTCCCATAGGAGGGTCGTCTCGCGCTGGTTGGTGATGCCGATCGCGGCGATGCGTGCCCAGCCGCCTTCAAGGTCAGCGGCCGCGCCGCCGCAAACGCCGCGCGTGGCGCGCCAAATTTCCTCCGGATCATGTTCGACCCATCCCGGCCGGGGATAAATTTGCGGCAACTCCCGCTGCGCCGTGGCAACCGGTTGGCCGTCGGCATCGAAGACGATGGCACGGGTGCTCGTGGTCCCCTGATCGATGGCAAGGATGTGGTCCGGACTGGCCATGGTCTGTGGTCCCACTCGTCAACAGGGGCATCATCGTAGCGTTCCGGCGGCGGGGCGGGAAGCGGCGCTATCGCCGCATGCGTTCCGGATGATCCGTGAACACGCTTTCCACGCCCCAACGCAGCAAACGTTCCGCCCGGGCACGGTCGTTGACCGTATAGCAGCGCAGAGCGTAACCGGCGTCGATGGTCGTGCGGACCAGACGCACGCCGACGTGACGTTGCGCCACATGCAACGCCGCGCACCCGAGCCGCTCAAGCCGGCTGACCCAGTTGCCCGGTCGGCGGCCGACCAGCAAGGCGCGCGGCAGCGCCGGGGCGGCGTCGCGCGCGGCGACCAGGGAAGATTCGGAAAAGCTGGAAAGCAACGGCAGCGGCAGATGGTCCGGCCAGTGCCGGCGAAGTGCCCGCGCCACCGCGTAACCGGTCGCCCGGTCGCGGCCCGGGCTCGGTTTGATTTCGACGTTTGCCCCCATGTCGTTGTCGGCGAGAGCGGTGATTGCCTCGGAAAGCGTCGGCACCCGCTCACCGGCGAACGCGGGCGAGAACCAGGACCCGGCGTCGAGACCGCGCAGCTCGGCAAAGTCGAGCGCCGCCACGGGTCCTCGGCCGTTCGTCGTGCGCTCCAGCCGGTCATCGTGCAACAGCACCGCGTGGCCGTCGCGGGTCAATTTGACGTCGAATTCGACCCAACCGACACCGAGTTCCGCCGCCGTCGTGATACCGGCGATGGTGTTTTCGGGCGCCGAGCCGGCGGCACCGCGATGACCGATGATCGTCGGCAGAACTTCATACAAATCTGGCACGGTTGCGTATACTCCCGGGCGCTTACTGGCGCAAAACCAACGAAACAGGTTGCCCGGCGATGCAATCCGTTTCAACCTAGTGTTCGCGGCGGTGTGGGGGCGCTAGGTCCGATCGATCGCCGAAATAACATAATAACCGGGAGGAACAGCCCATGTCGGACGAGTCTTTGAGGGAACGGGCGCTTCGTTACCACCGCGAACCGGTTCCAGGCAAACTCGCCATCGTCGCGACCAAGCCCCTGGGCACGCAATCGGATCTGGCTCTCGCCTATTCTCCTGGTGTCGCGGCGGCGTGCGATGCCATCACCGAAGACCCGACAGAAGCCTATTCACTGACCGCGCGCGGCAACATGGTCGGGGTAATTTCCAACGGCACGGCGGTCCTCGGACTCGGCAACATCGGCGCGTTAGCGTCAAAACCCGTAATGGAGGGCAAGGCCGTTCTGTTTAAGAAATTCGCCGGCATCGATGTCTTCGATATCGAGGTCGACGAACCTGATCCGCTGAAGTTCATTGAGGTCGTGCGCGCGTTGGAGCCCACCTTCGGCGCCATCAATCTAGAAGATATCAAGGCGCCGGATTGCTTCATCGTCGAGGATGCCCTGCGCGAACGCATGAGAATCCCAGTTTTCCACGACGACCAGCACGGCACCGCCATCGTCGTCGCGGCGGCGATGATGAACGGCCTGCGTGTCGTCGGAAAGGACTTCGCCGACGTCAAGGTGGTGTCCACGGGCGGTGGCGCCGCCGGTATCGCCTGTCTCAACTTGATGGTCAGCCTCGGCGTCAAGGTCGAGAACGTCTGGCTGTGCGACCACTTGGGGGTCGTCTACGAGGGCCGCACCGAATTCATGAATGACCGCAAGTCGGTCTATGCACAGAAGACCGATGCCCGCACCCTGGACGAGGTGATCGATGGCGCCGACGTGTTCCTCGGGCTTTCCGCCGGCGGCATTCTGAAGCCAGACATGGTCAAGCGCATGGCGGCGAAACCGTTCATCCTGGCACTCGCCAACCCGAACCCGGAAATTGATCCGGCGGCGGCAAAAGAAGCCAACCCTAATGCCGTCATCGCCACGGGGCGATCGGATTTTCCCAACCAGGTCAACAACGTGCTGTGTTTTCCGTTCATCTTCCGCGGCGCACTGGATTGCGGCGCCACCGAGATCAACGAGGAGATGAAGATCGCCGCTGCCCAGGCCATCGCCGATCTGGCCATGGCCGAGAGCTCGGAGACCGTCGCCAACGCCTATGCGGGCGAAGAATTGAAATTCGGCCCCGAGTACCTGATTCCAAAACCCTTCGACCCCAGGCTTATCGTCGAGGTGGCACCGGCGGTGGCGCGCGCCGCCATGAAATCCGGCGTCGCGGCGCGCCCGATCGAGGACTTCGCGGCCTACGTCGAGCAACTCGACCGTTTCGTCTTCCGCTCGGGCAATCTGATGAAGCCGATCTTCGAAAGCGCCCGTCAGGACCCGCGCCGCCTCGTCTTTGGCGAAGGGGAATCACACCGGGTGCTGCGCGCGGTCCAGGTCCTGGTCGACGATCGCTTGGCGCGGCCGGTCCTGGTCGGCCGTCCCGATGTCATCGCCAGTCGTATCGACCGGTTGGGCCTGCGCATTCGGGCGGGGACACATTTCGAAATCACCAACCCGTTGGACGACCCGCGCTTCGAGGAATACTGGAGCGGCTATCATACTCTGATGGAACGCAAGGGCGTCACCGCCACCGATGCCCGCACTATCCTGCGCACCAACACCACGGCGATTTCAGCGATGATGCTGCGGCGCGGCGAGGTCGATGCCATGATCTGCGGCGTCACCGGGGAGTACAGTTGGCACCTCCGACATATCCTCGACATCATCGGCAAGGCGCCGGGCGTGCGGGACGTTTCCGCCTTGTCGACACTGATCCTGAACAAGGGCACGTTCTTCCTCTGTGACACCCACGTATCGCCCGATCCGACGGCCGAGGAACTGGTCGAGATGACCATCCTGGCCGCCGATGCCATCTGCCGCTTTGGCGTCGTGCCAAAGGTGGCGCTGGTATCCCATTCCAATTTCGGCACCTCGCAGACCCCGTCGGCGCGGAAGATGCGCGACGCCGTCGCCATGCTGGCCGAACGGGCGCCGCACCTGGAGGTCGAAGGGGAAATGCAGGGCGACATGGCGCTCAACCCGGAACTACGCGAACGCATCTTCCCGCATGCGCGGCTGCAAGGGGTCGCAAATGTGTTGGTCTTTCCCAACCTGGAATCGGCCAACAGTTCATTCAATTTGTTGAAAAGTATCGAGAGCGGGATTTCGGTCGGGCCGTTTTTGCTCGGCGCGGCGCTGCCGGCACACATCCTGAGCCCGGCGGTGACCGCGCGCGGCATCGTCAATATGAGCGCCCTTTCGGTCGTCGACGCGCAAATCCGAGGCGGCGACGCCAGTCAGGGCAAGCTCGCCTTATAGTCGATGCACGACGGGCGGTGGGAAATTTCTGCCGCCCGTGGGCTATATCGACCTAATACAGGCCTTCCAGATCGAATTCGTCGGCATCCAGCGAAATATCATCGGCCATTGCGTCGAGCATGCGCCGACCGGCCTCGAAATGATCGTGCGCCGGCTGCGCGAGCCCCAGAATGGTGTTGAAATCGGCCGAAACCGACGCATCGCCGTCGAACGGCCCATCTTCGTAAGTGTGCATCGCATACATGATTGATCTCCCGTTCTCGTGGTGTCGCCGGGCAGTTCCACACCCGGCTCTGATAGATCGATGCAATCATGATGCCAATCTCAATGGCGGTTGATCTCTGAAGCGCTAAGGCTCGCGTCATCCACGATATGTACACGGCAAGCAACAAGTTACCACGATATCTTGCGACCGTTTCTTGCCTTAATCACTGAAATTCCTGTATAAATGCGAATCGGGCAGAGAGTGTCGAAATGCATATTCGACGATCCAGTCCGCGCTTTCAGGATTTACCGGCCCGGCCAACGCCAACACGATTCTGGCCGTCGGTAACGGTACAAACACCGCGCTTTACAACTGGGTAGACACCGGCAACGGCACCGTGGCGTCGGGCGAACTGACGCTCATCACCACGCTATCGGGCGTCAATCAGACAACCCTGACCGATGCCAACTTCGCCGACGCGACGTCACAGACGCAATTGAAGTACCTCACGCTCGACGGCGTCAATGACTTCGGCACGGGCTCCAGCATCACGCTGGGCAGCTTCACCATCGAGGCAACGATTCGCGATGCCTCGCCAACCGGGTTCGGCGGCATCTTCGCCATGCAGGTGGACGCCGCCAACTTCATCCAGATCACGACGCAGGCCGACGGCACGATCATCGCCGAGGTCAAGGACAGCGGCACGCAGACCAACCTCACATCAACGGCGACCGTCAACGACGGCAACTTCCATCATGTGGCCTTCAGCTACGATGCGACCAACGGCAACGTACAATTGTATATCGACGGCACCGCGGGTTTCACCGTCAGTTTTTGCGCGCAGAACACGGTGATCGGCGGCAGCATCACCGCGGCACCGCGCGTCGGAATCGAACGGGACGCAAATGACGGGCCGTTCTTCTCCGGCGACATCGCCGAGATGCGGGTATGGAGCACCGTGCGTTCGGCGGCGGATATCAACACGAACAAGACCAACCTGCTGACGGGCAGCGAAGCCGGATTGGAGCACTACTGGAAGTTCCAGGAAGGAAGCGGGCTGACCGTCGCCGATTCGGATGCCACCAACAACAATACCCTCACCTTCAATGAAATCCAATCCTGGGCGACCGACGGCCCGGTCTTCACGGGCACGGATCCGCTGGTGTTTGATCTTGACGGCGACGGCGTCGAATTGGTCGGCAGCGCCGCCAATGTCACTTTCGATATCGACGGCGACGGGGTCGAGGAGAACGTCGGCTGGTTCGGCCCCGACGATGGCGTCCTGGTCGTCGATATCAACCAGAACGGCATCATCGACGACATGTCGGAAATCGTCTCGCAGACATTCCGTCTTGCCACCGACCAGGGCTTCAGCCCGACCAACAGTTTGGAAGCACTGAGTTTCTTCGACGACGATGGCAATGGCCTGATCAACGACGCCGATTCCATCTTCGACGCCCTACGCATCTGGGTCGATGCCGATACGGACGGCGACACGGACGACGGCGAACTGCGAAGCCTCGACGACGCCGGTATCACTTCCATCAATCTCGCGGCGTCAGGCAGTGAAACCGATGTGGAGGGCAATACGGTCTGGCGTTCCGGCGAATACACCAACGAAGATGGCGAAACCGGTGAGTACGCGGAGGTCTCGTTCGCCATTGCCGAGACCGCCACGCCAAGCGACGAACAACCGCCCGACGTCACGACCGTGGTCTAGGCCCTTGTTCCTGCGCATTCCCGATCTCCTGAACGACAAGCAACTGGCGACAATCGACGCCATGTTCGAGAAGGCATCATTCATTGATGGCGGCGTCACCGCCGGCCCGGTCGCGCAGGCGACCAAGAACAACCTGCAACTGGATCGGGACGCCACCGATGCGAAACTGGTCGAACCCATTGACCGGCTATTCGCCGAGACCGTGATGTCGAATATCATCGTGCGCGGCGGCGTGATGCCGCGCAAGTTCATCCGGCCGCGTTATGCCAAGTACGCCGAAGGCATGTCCTACGGCGCGCATACGGACAATCCGCTGATGATGGAAGGTGGTTTGGCCCTGCGCACGGATGTGTCGATCACCGTCTTTCTGAACGATCCCAGCGATTACGAAGGCGGCGAATTGTTGGTACAGAGCGATACCGGCGAAACGCGGGTCAAGTTGGCTCGCGGCGACGCCGTCATCTATCCGACCGGCGCCCTGCACGCGGTGACCGAGGTCACCAAGGGCGAACGTCGGGTCGCCGTCAGCTGGATGCAGAGCATGGTCGCCGATCCCTACAAGCGCCAAATGCTCTACGAACTCGATCTGGCCTGCCGGGGCGTCAATGAAAAGATGGCCGGCAGTTCCGAAGCACGGGTTCTGCTGCGCACCTATGGCAATCTGATGCGTCTGTGGTGTGAAATCTGACACCACCGCAAAAGTTCGACGACTGGATGATCTATGATATGATTCAGTCACGGGCCGGCCATTTTGATGAAATCAGCGTGACGGGAGGATCTTCGGCGTGCGGGAGATTTTAGGCCGGCTGTTCTCCCGGCCCGTCATATTGACCGAGCTGATCCTCGCGTCCCTGGTGGCGAGCATCCTGGCACTGGCCTCGCCCCTGTTCGTCATGCTGGTGCTCAATCGGTATGTCGCCTACGGGGTCGACACGACGCTGGCGACGCTGACACTCGGCGTCATCATCGCCATCGTGCTGGAATTCGCTTTCCGCCAAATCCGGCTGGTGTTGGTACGCCGGGTCAATCGTGAACCGGACGCGGCACTGGCCAATGCCACGTTCGAGGCCATGACCGGTGCCCGCGTGGCGGCCCTGGACGCGGTACCCGAAGGCGCGCGCATGGAAGCCGCGACCGGCGCCGATCGCATCCAAGCGGCGGCCAGCCCGCAGAACGTCGCAACCCTGCTCGACGTACCCTTCGCCTTGCTGTTTCTCGGCGTGCTCTACCTGCTGAGCCCGGTCCTCGCCCTGATCGCCAGCGGTTTCGCCACCGCCGCATTCCTGCTCGGCGCCGGGGCGCTATTGCGGCTCAAACGGCCGACGGCGCGGCTGCAATCGGCGGCCAGCGGGCGCGGATCATTGCTGGCGGCGGCGATCGGCAGCGCGGAAACCGTGCGTGCCTTCGATGGCGTCGGTCAGGTGCGCCAGCGTTGGCGGGAGGCTGTCGGCGCCATGGCGGTGCTGCAGGGGCGGATCGCCGGGCACAACGCCACGGTTCAATCCCTGCTGGCCTCGACACAAGTCCTGCTCGGCACCGCGATCATCGCCGTCGGCGCGACACAGGTGGTCGCCGGCAATCTCGATACCGGCGCCCTGATCGGCGCCAACATCCTGGCGGCGCGCGCTCTCGCGACGATTCAACGGTTCGGCGCCCTCACCCTGCCGCTCGCACAGGCTGGCCAAGCCCGCCGTCTGATGCGCGATATCCAGGCGTTGCCGCAGGAACCGGTCGAGGGAGCCGGTATCGGCGACTTGAAGGGGCAGGTTGAATTCCGCGACGTCGCCTTCGCGCATCCCGGGGCGCGGTCGCCGTTGTTCGAAACCCTGACCCTATCGCTGGAGCCGGGCCAGGTGCTGGCGGTGACCGGCTCCAATGGCGCCGGCAAGTCAACGCTGGCGCGATTGATCATGGGGCTGGTCGAACCGGTCCGCGGGCAAATCTTGGTCGACGGCATCGACTTGCGACAACTGGCGCCCGCCTGGTGGCGGCGGCAGGTCGCCTATCTGCCGCAGGAACCCCGTTTTCTACCGGGTACGATCGCCGATAATCTGCGCGCCTACAATCCAGACCTGGATGATCTCACCCTCGGCAAACTGGCCATGGCCGCCGGCCTCAAGGATTTCATCGATCAAAGTCCGGACGGTTTCCTGACGCAGATTCGTTCCGGCGGCAACAACCTATCGCTTGGTATTCGTCGCCGTCTGGCGCTGGCTCGTGCACTCGCCGGCGAAAGCCGCATGCTGGTCGTCGACGAGCCGACCGAGGGGCTGGACAGGGATGGCGCGGCGCTGGTTTACCAAGCAATGAACGAGGCGACCCAGCGCGGCGCCACCATCGTCGCCTGCTCCCATGATCCCAACATTCTCAAGGGTGCCGACGTCATCATCGACCTCAACGTCAAGCCGCGGCCCAATGTCACCCGAACCAAACGTGTGGCGCCGGTGGCGAAGGAGACACCCGCGACGCCGCACTTGAAGCCGGTCAAGGAATCGGGGACCGGCACGTGAGTGATCGAGGCAAGAGGACACGGGCGCAAGACAATGACGGCCCCATGGTGCACGTCTTTCTCCTGCTTTGCCTGGCACTGGTGTGTGCGTTCGGTGCATGGGCCTGGTTTGGGCGTCTCGATGTGGTGGCGACGGCGACCGGATCGGTCATCCCGTCAACCCAGGTTAAGAGCGTTCAACATCTGAAAGGCGGTATTGTAAGTAAAATCCTGGTTCGCGAAGGCGACCGGGTAGCCAAGGGGCAACCGCTGGTCGATCTGGAACCAATTCGCAGCGGCGCCGACGTGGACGAACTGGAACTCCGCATCGCCGCGCTGCGGGTCGATATCGCGCGCCTCGCGGCCGAGGCGGCGGATGCCGACACGGTCGATTTCCCAGCAGATTTGATGAAACAACGGCCAAAGCTGGTCAGCCGCGCCAAGGAATTGTTCACGACTCGACGCTCCCGATCCGCCAATTCCGTCGCCGGCTACACGCAGCAGGTCACCCAGCGGCGCCGATCGGCCGAAGAAATTGCCGTGGCCATTCAGAACAACCGCGAACGGCTGGGGCTACTGCGTGAACAGATCACGATCAGCGAAAACCTGGTCAAGGATCAGATTTCCAACCGCATGCAACACCTGACGCTGCTCCGCAAGGAATCCGAGTTGAAGGGGAAAATAGCAACAGATTCAAAGGCTTTGCCTCGCGTTAAGGCGGAAATCGCGGAAGCGAAAGCGGCGCAGGCGGAATCCCGCGACTCTTATTTCGCCGAAGTTCGCGAGGCACTGGACACGCGTCGGCGAGAACTCGAGCAAACTCAGAAAAGATTAAGCAAATTCGCCGATTCGCTGCGCCGCACGGTCCTCAGATCACCGGTCGACGGCGTTGTGAAGACACTATATGTTGTGACTGTCGGTGGTGTCGTCGGGCCTGGGGGCACCGTCGCCGATGTGGTACCGGCCGGGGATCGCTTGATTATCGAAGCGCGCCTGCCGACTCAAGATGTGGGATACGTACATCCTGGGCAACCCGTGCTGGTAAGATTGGCGTCAAGTGACGCCAGCCGTTTTGGCAATATCGAGGGGGAAGTGGTGCACGTCAGTCCGGACACCGTTCAGACCGAAGACGGTACACCCTTTTACAAGGTGCGCGTCGCCACCATTGCCGACCGTTTTCGACGCGGCGATGAATCGTACAAACTTCTGCCCGGCGTCCAGGTCTTCTGTGCCATCGTCACCGGACAGCGCTCGGTCTTCGCCTACCTGCTGGACCCGTTCCTGGGTGCCGCCCAGACGGCGTTGAGAGAGCGATGACGATACAGCACCCCTACCGATTCACATGTGCCGCCGCCGCCATGGCGGTTGCGTTGATATCGGGTCCCGTTGTCATCGCGAACGACGTTAACAACATCGCCGCAATATTCGATCCGCATGCCGAGACGCCGCCCCCCCCCGGCCTCGTTCCACACAAACCCGAAACTGACACCGTTGGCATTGTTCTGGCCGCGCCAACGCCCGAACCTGCCGCAGTTCCCGCGATCTTGCCAAAAATTGACGTAACGGCATCCAAGCCCGCGCCATCCACTTCGATCGTTAAGCCGAGCGAACCGGCAAACCCGTTACAATCCTTCTTCAGCGACCTATTTGGCGGACTGGCAAGCCTCGTCACTGCGACTCCCGACGATGTTTCGGCGGTGACATCGGCGGATCACGAGGCGACCACGGAGGCACCAAGCGCCGCAACGCCTGACGCTGAGTCCGCTGAAACAAAATCCGAACCCACTTCCGCCCCTCGGGAGCCCGCAACCACAACAACGGAATTAACCCGACCGGATCGCGCGAATGCGGCCGCGCCGTCGGCCGACCAACCGACGTCGCGTAATCCGCTCCTCTGGCTGCTAAGCGACCTCGCTGAATTGTTCAAGGGTAGCGAAACCCAAGCCGATACGAGGTACGTTGGGGCGCCCGAGGCCACGCCCGAGGTTGCCCCCAAAGCTGCCCTGGACGATATGGCAATACAGGCACCATCGCCAACATCGGGTGACGGGGCATTGATCGCCATCGCCGAAACGGACACGCCGCGGGCGACCACGACGCGGAATCCCATTTCATGGTTGCTTGGCGATATCGCGGCATGGCTCGCGGGTGCCAGCAAGACTATCGACGCCCCTGATTCCGCCCGCGAAATCGAAACCGCCGTTGCCGCTGAAATGACGCCAACCACGACGGTCGCGGAGCCGTCCACCGCGGCCCCGCTGGATAGTGCGTCGGAAACCTCATCGAGCGACCCCATCGCCGAATTATTTAGCGGTCTTGCCGCGTTTTTTGCGCCAGCGCCCGCGGTTACCGATGAACCGGCGGCAGCCGTCGTCGAGACAGCCGCAACGGTCGAAACGCCTCCGACGGCAGCGGTCGCCGAATTCTCCGGCGACGAGGCCGCGGTTGACGAACCGGAATCAGAACAAAGCAATCCCATTGCCAAGTTGTTTGACGGTCTCGCGGCAATTTTTGGAGCAACGCCAACGCCTGCCGATGAGCCAGCGGCGGCGCCCATCATCGAGACCGTTGGCATCACTGAGGCGCCGAAATCCGAAGATGATGCGGCGATCGTGGATGCGGCGGCGCCTGAGACAGCCCTCCCCAATGCCTTCACCGCGATGTTCCGGCAACTCGGTGATCTCTTGGCGGTACCGGATGTAACGGGGCACCACCCCCCGGCAAGTTCGCCGTCCCCGGAACCGGTGCAAGTTGCCGCCATTGATCCTGGCGCTGGTGGCTCGGGCGACATCAGCGATCAAGCCACGGGCATCCGGCATTGGATATCGCGAGGGGTCGAAAAACTTCTGGAGCCGCGAACGGAAGACTTGCCGAAACCGGACACGGCTGGCCGCACCGCCGTACGACGCGGCGCTCCGTCTGATGACGCATCTAACCTGACGGCGCCACCGGACCTGACCCGCGCCACGCCGGAGCAACGTCCGCGCCGGCGCGTCCCGCTCGACCAAATTCCCCTGCCGGCCTCCGGTCAAAAGCACAAGGCCGTGACCCAGGACGATAGCGAAATCAACCCGGTGATCCGGTTCTTCAGCGGCTTCGGTCGCGACGACAAGACAGGCGCCCCCGGAACGGTGCAAAACCGCGATGACGCCACTGCCACCAGAGCCGAACCGACTTCGAGCGATCCCAATCTGGTTCCCGATGACCAATTGGAATTGGCCCATGTGAGCATCGATGATCCGCCGCGGACCCGGCGCGAGGCCACCGGCACGCCGCCGCTCGCCGACGAAGTGATTGGGTTGGCTGATGGCATGGTCATCGGGCGATCATTGGTGCAGGCCGACAATGGCCCCACTGATTGCATCCGCAAGGACGCCTTCGACGCCGCCTTCTGCATCGAAAATATCAGTTGGCCCGCCAGCGTCGCCGGCGTGTTCGCCAAGGCGACCGTCCTGCCGAACGGAACCCGCGCCATTGTCCGTTATGACGGCGGCAAAGCCAGCCGCTTCGGCGCTTGGTACCCGGCCGACGATTTTCTCGATGTCGTAAAGTTCTTCCAGCGCCAGTATGGGCCCCCGTCGGAACGACTGATCGTCTGGATGCCGATGCTGGAAGCACCGCGCATTGCCAATCCGACCTTCCGCTGGCTCAGTATTCCATCGAACGGCGACCCGGCGACGGTTTTGGAGGTCCGCAGTTTCGATGATGTGCGCCGGTCATTTCCGGACATGAAACAAGGCCTTGTGCGGCTCTATCGGGAAGGATCGGAGCCGGTCTTCCGCCATCTTTCGACGATCGACCTGATGCTGATGGCAAAACGCAGACTGACCCTTGCGCCCTCCGGCGCCGACGGGTCAAAATCAGCCAAGGCATCGGGCACGCGTTAGCATTAGCGTCCCCTTCACCGGCAAGCAACGAACGGAGCGCATGATGGCGTGGCATGGACGCATTCTTCGGGTTGACCTGACGGCAGGCACGGCGACGGCCGAACCGCTCAACATGGCTTGGGCGGAGGAATATCTCGGTCAGCGCGGACTCGCCACGAAATACCTGATGGAAGAAATGGATCCGGCGATCGATCCGTTGGCGCCCGAGAATAAGATGATCTTCGCCACGGGGCCGCTCACCGGCACCATGGCGGCGACCGGCGGACGCTGGTCCGTGGTCACCAAGGGTGCCCTGACCAACACCATCGCGTGCTCCAATTCTGGCGGTCAGTTCGGCGGTGAGTTGAAACTCGCCGGTTGGGACTTCGTCATCTTCGAGGGCAAATCGCCCAAACCCGTTTATCTGCTTATCCGCGACGACGAGGCAACACTACTGCCGGCCGAGGATTTCATCTGGGGCGCCAGCGTCTGGGAAACCGAGGACCGGCTACGCACCCGTCATCAGGAACCGGCGCTGCGCATCGCCTCCATCGGCGTCGCCGGTGAGCGCTTGGTACATTACGCCTGTGTCATGAACGACCGGGACCGGGCCGCCGGCCGATCCGGCGTCGGCGCGGTGATGGGCTCGAAGAACCTCAAGGCGGTCGCCGTGCGCGGCACCCGAGGTGTCACCACCAACGACGGCAAGGCCTTCATGGGTGCGGTCGCCGATGCCCGCGAGAAACTTGATCCCCACCCGGCTCGCGCCCGCCTGGCCAAGGTCGGCACCATGGCGATGATGGACGTCACCCACGCCTACGGTGCGTTGCCGACAAACAATAATCGGGAGGTCCAGTTCGCGGGCCGCGAGTTGGTCAACGCCGCCGCCATCGCCAAACCCAACCGGGAAACCGGCCAGGCCAATCTGGTCGGCAACAAGGCCTGCTTCGCCTGCACCATCGGGTGCGGCCGCATGGCACGCATTTCGCCGGATCACTTCACGGTGAAGGGCGGGGGCCGGGAACGCTATAAGGACGTGATGGGCGGATTGGAGTATGAATCCGGCTTCGCATTGGCGTCCATGGTTGGCGTCACCGACCTGGATGCGGCGACGTTCGCCAGTGCCATCTGCAACGAACAGGGCATGGATCCGATATCCTTCGGGGTCACCGTTGCGGCCGCCATGGAACTTTATGACATCGGCGCCATCACCGACGCCGAGACCGGCGGGCCGGCGCTGACCTTCGGCAACGCGGAAGCGCTGACCTGGGCGGCGGAGATCACCGGCACGCCCAGCGGTTTCGGTATCGACCTTGGCCTCGGCGCCAAGCGCCTGTGCGAAAAATACGGCCACCCGGATGTCGCCATGGTGGTCAAGGGCCAGGAAATTCCCGGCTACGATGGCCGTGCCATGCAGGGCATGGCGCTCGCCTATGCCACGTCCAGCCGTGGCGCCTGCCACATGCGCGCCAGTCCCTTCGCCGACGACTTCGTCAACATCCGCCCGGAAGGCAAGGCGGCGATCATCAAGGATTCACAAGACTACGCCGCCGTCATCGATTGCACGGGACTTTGCGCGTTCACCAAGAACGCCTGGCAGATCGATGACTACGCCGCGCAGGTCAGCGCCGACCTGCCGGGCGAATGGTCGAGCGAGCGGCTGATGGAAATCGGCGAACGGGTCTATAACCTGGAACGCCAGTTCAACAATGCCGCCGGATTCACCGCCTCCGATGATACGGTGCCGAAGCGCATGCTCGAAGAGCCGGCACCCTCGGGCGCCGGCAAGGGCCGGGTCGTGGAGATGGCCGCCATGCTGCCGGAGTACTATGACCTACGCGGCTGGGACAGGGACGGCCGACCGACCGCCGAAACCCTGGGCCGGCTCCGTCTCGGATGAAGATCGCCGTGCGGCTGGTGTCTCTCGACGGCAGCCTGCCGCCGGGCTTCGACGCGTCCGGCGAGGGTTCACTTGACCTAGCGGACGGCACCAGCCTCGCGTTCATGCTGAACAGCTTGAAGCTCCCACCGGAAGGCGCCTACGCCGCGTTGGTCAACGGCCAGACCATTGCCCCCGAATCGCGCGCCAATCTGACCCTCAATGCCGGCGATGAAGTGGTTATTTTCCCCCCGATCAGCGGCGGCCGATAGCGCACTTGCCGCACCGGCCGAGTGATTCCGTGATCTCGCTTGCCGCGAACGGTAAATGATCTAGGTCAATGCCGCATCCTCGTGGCGCGGTGCACAGTCCCACGTAATCAGGCTCATTAAAGCGAGAGTCTAGAAACGGTTCGCGGGAACATCTCTCCATGTCCATTACGACAATTCTGGCTCTGGTTGACGGCGGCGGCGGTAGCGAGGCGGTCATGCGAACCGCCATTGAACTTGGACGCGCCTTCGACGCGGGCGTTGAATGTCTGTATGTGGAAACGCCGCTGGAATCCAGTGTTCCGGCATTTTCCACGGAAATAAGCGGCGGCATGTTGGATGAATTGATCCGCGCCAACCGGGAGGCCGGAAAGCAACGCAAAATGCATGTGGACGGGTTGTTTCAGCGCTTGTGCGCCGATCAGGGCATTCCAGTCATGACCCCGGAAAATGCGCCCCTCGCCACGAAATTCGGCATCTTGCGGCGCGATATGGTCGGACATATCAATCGGGAGATCGCCCAGCGTGGCCGCCTGCATGACCTGATCATCGTCGGCCCGCCGTCGGAAGAAACAGGGGGTATCGATTCGGCGGCGCTCGAGGCCGCTTTGTTCGATACAGGGCGCCCTGTATTGATGGCCGCTGGCGACACATCCGCCATTGTCGGCGCCAACGTCACATTGGCCTGGGATGGATCGCGGGAAGCCGCATTGGCCGCCGACCTGGCACTGCCCATCCTCGAACGGGCATCAAGCGTCGAAGTGGTCACGGTCACGGATGCCGGCCGCCGTGCCGATCCGTCGGAAATAGCGGATTTTCTTAAGCGGCACGATATCGAATGCAAAACCCGGATTTTATCGGCCGGCGGCCGCGATGTCGCCGAACTACTGATCGAGGAATGCCGCCGGCACGGCGATGGCCTGCTGGTCATGGGAGCTTTCGGTCATTCACCCATCGGTGAGTACTTATTCGGCGGCGTCACGCGGGGCGCCATGACCGCCGCATCCGTCCCGCTGTTGATGGCACACTGAAAACTGGTGGTGTGTGTGGCCGTCAACTAAGATGATCCTTACCGCGGGCGGCCCGTCCCGAGCCATCCGTGGGGTTCGGCACAAACCAGGAGTATGACCGCATGCACTCGCCAAAGCGTGACAATGTTGTCCTGCTGCCAGAGGCAAAAATCCGCACGAATGATCTTGGCGGATCGCCTTGTGCCGCCTGCCCGGTAAGGGAACTGTCGGTCTGTGGCGCCCTCGAGATCGATGAAATGGACAGCCTGACGGCAATCCTGACCAATGTGGAATTGGCCCCCGGCGATCCCCTCGTCGACGAAGGCGAACCAGCGGATCATGTCTTCAACATTACCCAAGGGACGTTGAAGATTTACAAACTGCTCCCCGACGGACGCCGCCAGATCACCGGATTTCTTTTTCCTGGGGACTTCCTGGGATTGATGCGCAGCGATACCTACGTGTGTTCCGCCGAAGCGGTAACCGAGGTTACTCTGTGTCGTTTTCCTCGTGGCAAATTGGACGGTGTCGTCGAACGACACCCGAAGTTGGAATCGCGGCTCCTGCAAATGGCGCGAACGGAACTCGCAGAGGTCCAAGACCAAATTCTGCTGCTCGGCCGCAAGACGGCGAAGGAACGCCTGGCCACGTTTCTGTTGAATCTCGCCAAGCGCGCGGAGGCGCGCGGCGATGAATCAAACCCGGTCGCCGTTCCCATGAGTCGCGACGATATTGGAGATTTTCTTGGCCTGACGACGGAAACCGTCAGCCGAACCTTCACCCGCCTCAAGCAATCCGGATTCATCGCCCAGGAACCGGATCGCCGGGTGCTGATTCGTGATCGCGCCACGCTTGAAGATATCGCCGGCGGCGTTTGAGCGTCTTTCCTCGCATCGGCGACCAAGGAGAAACGTCATCATGGCCGACCAGCCGCCAAACACAATTGACGCCTACGCGCCGAAGGAAATAGCCCACCGGGTTGAAACGGCGGGGGTTGCCAAGGCCGGCCTGCCGCTCCGATCAACCCTAGTCCTGGCAATTCTTGCCGGCGTTCATATCAGCTTCGGCGCCATGTTCTTCGAACTCGTGATCACCGATAGCGGTCTCGGGTTCGGCCCCAATCGCCTGCTTGGGGGGGTGTGCTTTTCACTCGGTCTGGTCTTGGTGGTCGTCGGTGGCGCCGAACTGTTCACCGGCAACAATCTGATCGTCATGGCCTGGGCCAGCCGCCTGATTTCAACATCGGCGCTGCTGCGGAACTGGGGGCTGGTCTATGTCGGCAACCTGATCGGCGCCTTGGCGATGGTCTTGGCGGCGCATCTTTCCGGCACCCTCGAGCTTGGCGGCGGCGCGGTCGCCGCGACGGCGGTCAAGATCGCGATGGGCAAGGTGGCGCTCGATCCGCTGCAGGCCTTCGTGCGCGGCATACTCTGCAACGCGCTTGTCTGTCTGGCGATCTGGCTGTGTTTCGCGGCGCATACCGTCGCCGGCAAGATCTTGGCCATCCTGCTGCCGATATCCGCCTTCGTCGCCCTGGGCTTCGAGCATTCGGTGGCCAACATGTATCTGATTCCCATCGGCATGGTGAATGCCAGCGGCAGCGCCGCCGATGCGCTGACCGTCGCCGCCTTTATCGGCAATCTGGTGCCGGTGACGTTGGGCAATATCGTCGGCGGCGGCGTCTTCGTGGCGCTTGTTTACTGGATCGTGTACGGCCGTGAACGCCAGGATGTTGAATGACGGCGCGGCGCGTCCTATGTCTAGGGGCGATGACTTATCCCTAGGCAAGGAACACGCCCCATGTGGTTTATGCGTTCGGATCCCGACAAGCTGAAAATTCCCGCCGCCGCCGACACATTGCCCGGCCGTGCCACGCCGATGCCGGTCCCGGCGACACATTTCGTCAACGGCCAGCCGCTCTCGCCGCCGTTTCCGGACGGACTTGAGCAGGCGGTGTTCGGCATGGGATGTTTCTGGGGCGTCGAGCGCATATTCTGGAAGATACCCGGAGTGTTCGTCACCGCGGCCGGATACGCCGCCGGCACCACCCCCAATCCGATCTACAAGGAAGTCTGTTCCGGCAGGACCGGCCACAACGAGGTCGTGCTGGTCATTTATGACCCGGCCCGGGTCAGCTACGAACAACTGCTGAAGGCGTTCTGGGAGGGTCACGACCCGACCCAGGGCATGCGCCAGGGGAATGATGTGGGCACCCAATACCGGTCCGGCATCTACACCTATTCGAAGGACCAGAAGGTCGCCGCCGAGATGTCCAAGAAAACCTACCAGAAGGCGCTCAGGGAACGCGGCCTTGGCGCCATCACCACCGAGATCGTCGAGGGCCCGACGTTCTACTATGCCGAGGAAGACCATCAGCAGTACCTGGGCAAGATTCCGCACGGCTATTGCGGGCTCGGCGGCACCGGGGTCGCCTGCGCCATCGGCACCGGGGTCGCCGCCGAATAGGCATCGGGGTGTCGACGCGACGTCCCAGATCGGCAAGTCGACTTCGCCCCCAGCCAAATCGATCGCCGCCGCGTCATCCAAGCTGGGTCCCTAGGATCATCTTCTCCGGGGACCCGCCGCCATGACCGACCAGCCCAACCGCATCAGCGCCCGCCAGGTGCATCACGCGGCCCATCACACGACCCACCATATGACGCTGGATGACGGCTCGACGCCGGTCGACATGACGCGGCTTCGGCGCTATCGCCTGGAGCGGGTGCAGGCGGAACTCCGCAAACGCGACTGCGCCGCGGTCCTGCTCTACGACCCGCTGAACATCCGCTATGCCACCGGCCACCACAACATGACCGTCTGGGCGCTGCATAACCGCACCAAATACTGTCTGGTGCCGGCCGAGGGCAAGGCGGTGCTGTTCGATTACAAGACCGCCGCCTGGATTTCCGAGGGTCTGGAGACCCTGGCCGAGGTTCGTTTCGCCATCACCTGGTTCTATTTCAACTCCGCCGGGCGCACCCCCGAACGGGCCAAGAAGTGGGCCGCCGAGATCGATGACGTGCTCAAGGGCATGGCCGGCGCGGGCAACAAACGCCTCGCCTGCGATCACCTTGACCCGCATGGCCTGTGGGAACTGGAAGCGATGGGCTATTCGATCCAGGACGGCGAGGGAGGTGTTCATGAGCACGATTTCGTCGGCCGACTTGATGGCGCGCG
>JAYOFM010000061.1:0-22220 GCA_038117225.1 Rhodospirillales bacterium | reverse complement strand
GAACACCAACGCGCAGATGAAGATAAACATATAATGCCAGATCTTGATGAGCAGGCTGGCATGACCGGGAAGGGCGACTGTATTCATAACGATTACCCCAACTTCAGCCGGTCGACTCCGACGATCTTATTATAGAGCCAATACAGCACGACGACGCCGGCCAGCAGAATACCGCCAAGCGCCGCGGCCAGACCCCAATTGAGTGATTTCTGCATGTGGAAGGCGATAAGGTTGGAGATCATCTGGCCATCCTGGCCACCGACCAACGCCGGCGTGATGTAGTAACCGATCGCCAAAATGAACACCAACAGACAGCCCGCGCCGATACCCGGCAGCGTCTGCGGCAGATAGACGCGGTAGTACGCGAGGAATCGATGCGCCCCGAGAGATTCGGCCGCGCGCATGTAACTCGGCGGAATCGTCTTCATGACACTGTAAAGTGGCAGCACCATGAACGGCAGCAAGATCTGCGTCATCGCGATGACCGTACCCTGGGCATTGAAGATCAACTGTATGCGCTGGGAATCATCGATCAGGCCGATCCACACCATGATGTCATTGATGACGCCTTGGGTCTGCAACAGCACGATCCAAGACGTTGTGCGCACCAACAGTGATGTCCAGAACGGTAGCAGCACCAGGATCATCAACAAATTGGAATAGCGCATCGGCAGGCTGGCCAGAAGATAAGCGATGGGATAGCCGAGGATGAGGCAGGCCACTGTCACCAAAAGGCTCATCCACGCGGTGCGCTTGAATAGCGTCACGTAAATCTGGCGATCCTCGTCCTGGTGGACAACATCACCCGCGGGCGATATTCGGCGATCCACGGCAGCCCAGTAATTGGTCGTGACATAGCGCGGTGAAAGTCGCTTGAGAGTCGCCCAGGTCGAAAGTTCACCCCACTCGGGTTTAGCGGCGATCATCTTGTCTTTGTATGGTGCGGTCATGCGCTTGGCTTTCCGCGCCGTGCCAGTAATAACGCTTCGGAGCCCCGAGGTTTCAAAATTTAGACGCGTTGCCAGTCGGCCAATCGACTTATCCTTACGCGCGGCAACGAGATCCTTGGCGACGGCCTCAAACGCACTGTCATCGGGCAACCCTTTGCCATCCCATTTTTCCAGGGCGGCGACCGTCAGCGGCATGTGATCGGCGACCAATGGGTTTTCCACCGAGCGGAACAACATCAACCCGATGGGATAGAGAAAAGTGAAAAACAGAAAAATGAACAGCGGCATTACAAGCAAGATCGCCTTTATGCGCTTGCTGCGCTCGGCCGCGGCCAAGGCTTCCTTGAGCGGGCGTCCGTCAACCGTGGTCAGCGATTGCGTCGATGTGAGGGCGGTTGCCGCGTCGCTCATGACCTTGATCTCTCGTTCAATAAAACGGGCTTAAAATCGATTAAGTCGATACCATACGGTAGGTAGGGGACGGACCAGAAGGCCCGCCCCCGTTCCCATCGATAATTACTTGGCCAGCCACGAATTGAAGCGCTCGTTCAATTCATCCTGACGATCGGCCCAGAATTCAAAATCGTTCTGGATCGCCTTCTTGAAGTTGGCGGCGGCTGTCGGCATGTGCGGGCCCATCGCGACGCCGGCTTCGGCGTGCTTGCCGATGAGCGGGATCGAGGACTGACGCACCGGACCGTAGGAAATCCACGCGGCCTGCCCGGCAAGACGCTTGGTGTCGGTCGAGAAGGCGAGGAACTTCAGCGCCTCGGCCTTGTTCTTGGCGCCCTTGGGAATGCCCCAGAGATCAAGATCGAAGACCTGGCCATCCCAGACGATTTCGAACGGCTTCTTTTCGACGGCCTGGGCATTGAAGATACGACCGTTGTAGGCAGTGGTCATGGAGACTTCGCCATCGGCCAAGAGCTGCGGCGGCTGTGCGCCAGCTTCCCACCAGACAACGCTGGACTTGATGCTGTCGAGCTTGGCGAAGGCACGATCGACGCCGGCTTTGGTCGCCAAGGTCTTGTAAACGTCCTTGGTGGCCACGCCATCAGCGATTAGCGCCATTTCCATGTTGGCCTTCGGAGTCTTGCGCATGCCGCGCTTGCCCGGGAACTTCTTGACGTCGAAGAAATCGGCCATGGTCTTGGGGCCGCCACCCGGGAATTTGGTCTTGTCGTAGGCATAGATTGTCGACCAAACGATGGTGCCGACCGCGCATTCAGTAATCGAGCCAGGGATGAAATCATCCTTGGCCGCTACACCGTTGTCGCCCTTGGGCAGAATAGAAGCGTCGATGGGTTCAAGCAGGCCTTCGTCGCAGCCACGGACGGCATCCGACATTTCCAGATCGACGATATCCCATTTCACGTTGCCGGCTTCCACCTGAGCCTTGATCTCGGCCAGACCGCCGGAATAGTTCTCGGATAGAATCTTAGTGCCGGTCATCTTGGTGTAGGGCTTGTGATAGGCTTCGACCTGGCTCTTCGTGTAGGCACCACCCCACGAAACAACGGTCAGATCGGCGGCCTGTACGCTCGCCGCCCCGAAGACGAGGGCGCCGGCGGCGGCCATGGTCGCGAAAGTCAGTCGCTTACTCATTGATTTGTAACTCCCTAAATTTTTGAAAAGTGTGTTTCTTCACCGATAGTGTGCCGACATTGCCGGCATTTCACATCCGGCCGCTTCCGCTGGCGCAGCGAACAACGACCGAACACCCAATCAGGCGTCAAGCGCCCGACAGTCTTCCATCGTCCAACCGAACTTCGCCGTATCACCCTTATTCAACGACGCATGGTGCGCGGCATTCGGAATCTTAACGACGAAATCACTGTGCCCGCAGACGCTTGCACGCGTGCGGATATGATCTCCGAGATAAATCAATTCCTCGATCTTGGCATCGAACATATTCGGGAATTTTCCGGCGTCCGGATTGACCTCGACCCGTTCCGGCCGCAGCGATAGCGATGTCCGCTCGCCGACGGCGCCAATGTTAACGGCCAGCGCCTGAACGGTACCGCCGCCATCCACCTCGACCGTGCAGCTTTCGCCGTTGATCGCCTTGATGGTTCCCATCAGCGTATTGTTCTCGCCAATGAATTGGGCGACGAACGCGTTGTCCGGGCGCTCATAAAGGGCGTCCGGCGGCGCCAACTGCTGGATCACGCCATCGTTGAAGACAGCGACCCGGTTGGACATGGTGAGCGCCTCGGACTGATCATGCGTGACGTAAACCACGGTGACACCCAGGTTCTCGTGAATATGTTTGATTTCGTATTGCATCTGCTCGCGCAGTTGCTTGTCAAGCGCACCCAGCGGCTCGTCCATCAACACCAGCTCCGGGTCGAAGACCAGCGCGCGGGCGACCGCCACGCGCTGCTGCTGGCCGCCCGAAAGCTGCGCCGGACGACGGCCGCCAAAGGCACCGAGTTGCACCATGTTGAGCGCCTTGTTGACCCGTTCCTCGATCTCCGCCTTGCCCATCTTGCGGACTTCGAGCGGAAACGCGAGGTTTTCGGCCACTGACATGTGCGGAAACAGGGCATAGTTCTGGAACACCATGCCGATGCCGCGCTTGTGCGGTGGTACGTCGTTGATGGGCTGATCGTTTAGATAAATTTCACCATGTGTTGCCGGTTCGAAGCCAGCCAGCATCATCAGACAGGTGGTCTTGCCCGACCCGGACGGGCCAAGCATGGTCAGGAACTCGCCCTGAGCAACATCGAGGTTCAGGTTCTTCACGACCAGGATTTCACCGTCGTAACTTTTCTGGACTTCCTTGAAACGAACCAGCGCGTCCGTTGTCTCTGACATGCTTCAATAGCTTCCCTGTTTTTGAATTAGCGGCCCAATTTTTTGGGCTCTGTGATAATCGCCAACGTCGCGGCTTTCAAAATCGTAGCCGGTGCTCGCTGACGTTCTAAATCAAATCCGACGTTCAATGCTCCCAGACGTCCACTCAGATAATCGTTACGCTGACGTTAACATGAATCATAAGGATGACAAGCCCTCGCGCCGAAAGTGTATGATGACGGATTGTATACAACCTGCGGCACCCCATCACTCAGGCGGCAGCCCGTGTCACATCCAGAGTAGGCACGCCTCAACGAAGCGATGCATCTTTGAATACCGCGAGTGTCTCCGACGCCGAACGAGCCCAGGAGTAGTTTCGCGCCCGCGCCTCGGCCGCCCGCCCAAGGCGCTCGCGCTCGGCGGCGTCGTCCAGCAGCGCGCCAATGGCACGGACCATGTCGCCAGGATCGTGCGGATCGAAATAGACGCCAGCGTCGCCCAATATTTCGGGCATCGCGGCACCGTTCGAACTGGCGATCGGCGCGCCCGACGCCATCGCTTCGACCAACGGATGGCCGAAGGTTTCGACGCTGGACGGGAACACGAACACGGCGCACCGGTGGTACAGCGACCGTAATTCCTCGAATTGAATGTGCCCGAGAAATTCCACGTGGTCGCTGAGCCCCAAATCGACCACCATGCGCTGCAACCAGCCGAAGTATTCTTGATCAATCGGCGCCCCGGCGATGCGGAGAACGACATCGGGATGATTGACACGCAGGGCGGCGAATGCCGTCAGCAGATTGACGAAATTCTTCTGCACGTAAAGATCGGAGACAGCGAGCAGGAAACCTTCGCGCGGCACGCCCGCCGGCGGCGGTGCGAATGCCGCGTTGACGCCATGGTGGACGACGGCGATGCGGCGGCGCAGGTAGGTGAACATACCGCGCGCGACCTGTTTTCGCGCATAGTCGGACACGGCGATTGCGCGACGGCTGGCCATCAGCGAAAGCAATGTCGCCAGATGCAACAGCGTCCAATAGGCGAGTTTCAGCGGCCGACGTTCAACAGCGGCAACACTGGTCGCGTTGCGCACCATGACCATGGAACGGCGCGCCATGACCGGCCCAAAATTAGCCGGCGAAAATGTCACGTCGGCATCCACATGCAGCGCGATTAATGGCACCATCACCTGTTCCAGGAACAGGGTGCGCCAGAATCCCCGGGTGAAACGCTGATAAAGGAAATGAACATTTTCGAGCCCGCTCGGCAGCAATCCGCGCTGGTCTTCGTTGAGAATCAGATAGAGCGTCACCCCCTCTTCCCGCGCCAAGGCCGGCAGAATGTTCCGCAGATAGGTCACACCGCCGCCAGAACGGGCGTGCAACGCGTTGATCAGCACCCGGGTGCCGGCCGGCGCGCCCGCCGCCTTCAGAGTCTTGGCCAACTTCTCCATGTGGCCCGACCAAGTGAACATATCCGCCGCGCGTACCTTGCCCAACGCCACCATGTCTCGGCGTCGGTCCGGGTCCGCATCCAACGCCCGCGCTTGGTCAGCCAGATCCTGGGCATTGCCGAGTTCGTAATAGGCTGCCGCATCACCGCAGATTTCCCGATGCGCCTGAGTATCCGACACCAAAAGCGGGATCCCCGCGGCCATCGCCTCGACCATGGGGAAGCCGAAGGTTTCGGCGGCGGACGGGAAGACAAACAGATCAAAAGTGTCGAGCCGTTCGATCAGTTGTTCATGCGGAATCCGGCCGAGGCTGACGCAGCCCTTCATGGACGGTTCATTGAGTCCGGCCCAGTCCTCTTCGCCGTTGGCCCAGATGACGAAGTCATTGTGCTCCATCGTGATATGGGACTCGGCCTTGAAGCCGGCCTCATTCAATACCACCGTGGCGCGCGCCAGCGTCCCGGGGTCCTTATGCGGATAATAGACGGAGACGTAGAGCATCCGCAGACAGTCATCGTCACGCCAGGGCCGCGTCCGTTCGCGGGCACCGAAACGGTTCTCGACGGCGAGAAAATTGACCTCCGCATTGTCGGCCAGCATCGGGTCGTAGTCGGCCGAGGCCTCGAGATGGGTCAGCGACGGAAACACTACGCGCCGCGAACTGCGTGCCGACCACAGAACCAATTTTCGCCTAAGGTACGCGGAGAGGCGCTCGAAGCAACCAAGCCGCGGCAGAACGCGTTCCCGGTAAACCGTATTGAGATAGATCTCGCCCTGCACCAGAAGAACCTGCGGAATGGGCGCGAACAGCACGCCATAATTGGCCGATGAGAACAGGACATCGGCGCCGCTGCGCTTGATGATCCGGCGCCAGGTCACCTGCTCCCAATACAGCCGCCCCAGCAGGCCGAGCATGAATTTATTGTTGACCTTGACCAGCGAGACGCCGTCGCGCGCCGGCAGCACGCTGTCATCGAAGGTCAACGGCACGTAGATGATGATTTCGAAATCCTCGGTGCCGAGATGGCGCACCAGGTTTCCGGTATAGGTGACGATGCCGCCGGTGTTGGCCGATATGGCGTTAACGATGATTCGCATGCGAGCCGGGGTGTCTCTGCTGGCGGAACAATGTCCGGTGAATGGCGCGGCCCTTAGGTATTACCTCCGACCAGGAAAGTATAGGGGAAACCGGCCCACGCTCCATGTGGGGGCAATCCGGTGAGTGACCTCGCCCGGCATTGCGGGTATGAAGTTGCCGAACGAAACATCGGACCGAAAACCATGTGCGGCATCGCCGGCTTTCTTCAAATTGACGGAACATCATGGCGCGACGCGACCGCCCTGAAAGGCCGTCTCGACGCCATGCAGCGGGTCATGGCGCATCGCGGACCGGATGGCGACGGTCTTTGGATGTCGGCGGATTCCCGGGTCGGCCTCGCACATCGCCGACTGGCTATTATTGATCTATCCGATCTCGCCGCGCAGCCAATGGCCAACGACGATGGCTCGGTGGTTCTGACGTACAACGGCGAGGTTTATAACCATTTGCCCCTGCGCGCCGAGCTGCAAGCCCAAGGCTATGTGTTCCGCACCGATCACTCGGATACCGAAGTCCTGGTGCACGGCTACTCGGCCTGGGGCATGGAAGGCCTAGTCGAGCGCCTGGAAGGCATGTTCGCCTTCGCCATCTGGGACGCCAAGCGCCGCGAATTGCATATCGCGCGTGACCGCATCGGCATCAAACCGGTCTACTTCACCCGCAGCGGCGGCGCCTTCCGTTTCGCATCGGAAATCAAGGCACTGCTGAGCGACCCCGACGTACCGCGCGCCGTCGACCACGATGCGGTCAATCATTATCTCAGTTTCATGGTGACGCCGGCGCCGCTGACCATGTTCAAGGACATCTTTAAGCTGCCGGCGGGCCATATCATGCGCATCGCCGCCGACGGTGGCGTCGACGCCAAGGCCTACTGGGCGCCCGTGCCCGGCCAGGAAATTGATGCCAACGCGGTCGCTGGCCTTTCGGAATCCGCGCGCGCCGATTTTTACGCCGACGGCATCATGACACGGCTGGAAGATGCCATCGAGAAACGCATGATGTCGGACGTGCCGTTCGGCGTCTTTCTGTCAGGCGGTATCGATTCCAGCGCCAACGTGGCGCTCATGAACCGGCACATGACCCGTCCGGTCGATACCTTCACCGTCGGCTTCGAGGACTACAAACACCTCAACGAACTCGAACCCGCCAACCGCATCGCCAAGGAATTCAACACCAATCACCACGAAGTGCTGATCACCGCCCGCGACATGGAAGACTATTTGCGAAATCTGGTTTTCCATCAGGACGAACCCATCGCCGACTGGGTCTGCATTCCGCTCTATTTCGTTTCCAAGCTAGCCAAGGACTCGGGCGTCACCGTGGTGCAGGTCGGAGAGGGCTCGGACGAACAGTTCTGCGGCTACGACAGTTATATGACCTACATTCGCACTCAGCAGCGCATGGCCGATCCCTACATGGCCGCGGTGCCGGCGGCGCTGCGCCGGCCGATCGCCGGTCTCGCCCGTTCGGCCGCCATGCTGTCGCGCCGACTGGAAAAACCGGCCGAGGTGCTGATGCGTGCCGCCGCCGGGCAGGACGTGTTCTGGTCCGGTGCCAATGCGTTCTGGAATGTCCATAAGCACCGCCTGCTGTCACGCCCGCTTGGTGGAGATGGCGATAGCACCGGCATCCTCGCCGAGGCCGGCATCGCCGTCCCCGGCATGCGGTCCAGCGACAGCGGCGCCATCCCAACCGGCTACCGGGCCGACCTGGAAGCCGCCGCCGGAAAGCGCGATACGCTGACTCGGATGATCTACAACGAATTCCGCCTGCGCCTGCCCGAGCTACTGCTGATGCGGGTCGATAAAATCACCATGTCGACGTCCGTCGAAGGGCGCGTGCCGTTCCTTGACCACGCGTTGGTCGAATACACCATGGACATTCCCCAAGCCGACAAAATCAGGGACGGCATCAAGAAGAACCTGTTGAAGAAGGCGCTGCGCGGCGTCATTCCCGATGAGACGATCGACCGCAAGAAAATGGGCTTTGCCGCCCCCATGGCCGATTGGTTGCGCGGCGACTTCGGCGCCGTCGCCGAGGAAACCCTGCGCGCCAGTCCGCTGCTCGACGAAATCGGTGTCCGCCGGGACGTGTTGAACGGCATGGTCCGCGATCACCGAGAGGGCCGGCGCGACAACGCCTTGCATCTCTGGACCCTGTTCAACCTCGCCGCCTGGCACCGGCACTGGATCGCCGGCGAGGCGGCGGCTTAGTTCATCAAATCGAGACGACAAACCGATATAAGAGATAGGCCAGCACGGCCAACAGCGGCCACTTCGCGTACCTGAACGGGATACAAGCCGATATCTCGCGCCGCTCCGCGAAGGGGTCGCCGGTCACGACGGGTCCGCCGATGACGGCCGCACCGCCATCGTCAGGACGAGGACCAGCCACATTCCGGCCTGCCACCAGGATTGCCACAGGCCGTATCCGCTGGCCGCCAGTGCGGTCCCGGCCGTCAGTGCAGCCAACGCCGCCGGCGGCCACGGCCCATCGCGCACGCGACCGATGGCGCGCAGCATCAGGCCGAGCGCCGCAAGCAACACCAAGGCGCCCACTGCCCCCAGTTCCAACCACGTCTGGATGACGCCGTTGTGCGGATGCAGCGGCAGAATTTCGCGTTGCCAATAGGGCGGCATGGCCGACTTGATCGCCGACATGTCGGGGCGCGCCTCGACCACGCTGGGAATCAACCGGGCATTGCGCATGCCCCAGCCAAGCAACGGTTTTTCGGCAATGCGGTCGGCCGAAAATTCCCAGATGAACAGGCGGTGCAATAAGGCGTTGCCGGTCATCGATGCTTGGTCAAGCACCAGCAGACCCTTGACCAGGCCCTTCGGCACGATCGGCGCGAACAACACACCAATGACCAGCAGCGCGGTAACGACGCGCAACGCGACGCGGAACCGCCACGTCGCCAGCACATAGACTGCCAGTCCCACCAGCAGCGCCAGCAGCGCCGTCGAACTGGCCAAGGAGGCAACCAGGGCGGTGACGCCGGCAAGCCAACCCCATCGCCAGCGATCGCCGCGCCAGACACCGATGCTGGCCGCCGCCGGAAACGCCAACATCACGAGCATCGCCGTTTCGCGGTTGATGCGATGGAGTTGGAATATGTGATGGATCATGCCGCCCGACAAATCTCGTACGACGATTACCAAGGCACCCGCCGCCAACAGCAATCCCGCGATCAGCGACGCGGCGCCGAACAGTTCCGTGACGAGACGCCGCGACCGCGCATCCTGTCCGATGGCCAGCGAGGCCAGCCCGATGCCACAAATCACCACCAAAAGGACCTTGCCGGCATTGCGCAACGCCATCGACGAATCGATGGCCCATAACGCGCTCGACAAGGTCAATATTGCCAGCATCAGGCCGAACCACATCAACGGCCGTGCGACCGCCGGCCAATGGCCATCGGTGTTTCGCAGGTAGGCGAAACCGCCATACGCGAGTACGCCGATCGCCGGCGCCAGCGCCAGTGGCGCGGTCACCGCGAGCAGCGGGGTGACGACGGCGACGACGGCGACGACCCGGGTCGGCCGGTCGAGCGCCATGAAGCGATCCCGCCAGTCGCCGGCGGCGGCGATGCTTGTATCATCGACCGATAATGTTTGATTCGTCATGGCGTTTCGTTTTTCTTTGCGCATCAAGACCTTCCGGCCTTCCTGCCGTCGCGGAGCCCGTATGTAGCACATGAATTTCGGGATTGCCCAGCCGTTCGCCGCCCCACCGGCCTCGCCACCGGGACCGGAGACCGCATGACCAATTGCGTGCTCATCTTTCGCACCGGCAGTATCGGCGACGCCGTGGTCTCGTTGCCGGCCATGCACGTGATTGCCCGCGCCTTTCCCGATGCGCGCCGCGTTGTACTGACTAACCGCCCGGTGATGGCCAAAACCAGCGCCGTCGATGCGGTGCTGGGGCCGACCGGGCTGGCACACGAGACCATCCATTTCGATGCCGGACTATCATCACCCGCGGCCATGTGGACGCTGTTGCAACAGCTGCGGCCGCTGAGGCCACGCACCCTCGTATGGCTGTCCGAGGGACGCGGCCCAGCGCGAACCAGCATCATGAAAGCATTCTTCCGTCTCGCCGGCGTGCGCCGGTTCATCGGTGTGCCGAGCGGTGACCCCCGAGCCATCCACCCGGAAATCACCGGTACCGGACTCTGGCAGGGCGAGGCTCAGCGGCTCGCCGCCGCCGTCCGGGAACTCGGCGACGCGGCGCTTGATGACCCGGCGAGTTGGAATTACCACATCACCGAGGACGAACAGGCGGAAGCCGATCGCCTGATCGCTGGCTGGTCCGGTGCCTCGCGCTTCATCGGCTTCTCCATCGGCGGCAAGGCGCCGGTCAAGGACTGGGGCGACGACAACTGGCGCCGCGTGCTCGGACGGCTCTCCGACACCGGTCTCGGGCTCGTGCTCTTCGGCGCCGAGGACGAGGCCGAACGCAGCCGCGCCCTCGCCGAAGGCTGGTCAGGACCGATGCTCGATCTGTGCGGTCGCGCCAGCCCACGGATCAGCGCGTTGATCCTCGCCCGCGCGCTTTGCTACCTGGGCCACGACAGCGGCCCCATGCATCTCGCGGCGTCCATGGGCATCCCCGCCGTCGCCGTATTCGCCGGCCAGCGCAAGCCCGGCGTCTGGTTTCCCTACGGTGACGGCCATCGACCGCTCTATAACCGCACACACTGTTTCGGTTGCTATCTCGATGTCTGCACCGAGTTCGACAAGAAATGCATCATGGGCATCATGCCGGAGCAGGTTCTCGCCGCCGTCGGCGAGGTGATGGCGGCGCGGGGCGCAAGATGAGTGACGATGCCCGCACCGTCCGCAACTTCATCAGCCTGACCGGTGCGCAGATGGTCAGCATGGTGGCCAGCCTGGTCACCGCGATGGTGCTGAGCCGGGCGCTACAGCCGGAGAGTTTCGGCATTCTCGGTTTCGGCACCGCCATCCTGTCTTACTTGGGTTTGGCGGTGGTACTGGGGACGGATACCATCGGCGTGCGCGATGTCGCGCGCGAGCCCGACGACACCACCATCGTCAAGGACATCGTCGGTATGCGGCTGGCGATCGCCGCGATCGCCATGACCGGCCTCGCCGTGGTCGTGCCGATTCTGCCGCAGTCGGAAACCGTCAAGCAGGTGCTGCTGATCCAGGGCTGCGGCTTGTTCGTCACCGCCGTCACCATCGATTATTACTTCCAGGGCACGCAGCGCATGGGCGTCATCGCGCTGCGCCAGATCGTCGGCGCCTTAGCCTCCGTCTTCGCGGTCCTGGCGCTGGTGCGCGGCCCGGCCGATATCTATATCGCCGCCGCCATTCCCATCGCCGCCGTTGGCCTTGGCGTCCTTTTATTGCTGGTCGTCTTCGTCCGCCGCACCCGCTCCATCCCGTTCCGCTTGAAGCCGTCGACATGGCCGACGGTGGCCCGGCGTTCTCTACCGCTGGCCTTCGCGGCGATCATGGTGACCGTCTATTACAACATAGATATCGTCATGCTCGGCTTCATGACCGATGCCACCTCGCTGGGCTGGTACACTGCCTCGGCGCGGGTGCTGACCCTAGGCTTCATCGCCGGGGAAATGCTGCGCGCCGCGTTTCTGCCGCGCCTCGCCCGTCTGCGCGATAACCCGACCTCCGAACCCGGGACCCTCAATGCCTTCGCGCTCTCGGTATTGCTGATCGGCATCACCGTTGCCGTCATCGGCATCACCCAGGCCGGGCCGATCATCCGCATCCTTTTCGGTGAGAGTTACCTCGGTGGGACCCAAGCACTAGCCATTCTGATGGCCGCCGTCGCCGTCTATCACGTGGTCATCGTCTACGGCTCGCCGCTGGTCGCCTGGGACCGGGACAAAACTTTCGCCGGGGTCTCGGCCTTCGGCGCCGTCGCCAATGTGGCGCTCAACCTCTATCTCATTCCGCGTCACGGAATCGAGGGGGCGGCAACGGCGACGCTGATCAGCCAGTCCATGGTGGCGTTGGCGCTGGCCATCGCCTTTTACCGCATGTCGGGGGTGACGTTCCTGTCGACATTACTCCGCCTGCTCGTCGCCGGCGCGGTCGGCGGCGCCGCGCTGGTCTACGGCAACAGCCTGGCCGGTCCGCTCGGCGGCATCGGCGACGCGGTGTTGCGGCTCTGCGTCGCCAGCATCGTCTTCGGCATCATCTATTTGACGATCGGGTACGCGCTCGGAGTGGTCAAGCCGGGCGACGCGCGGACCTTGATCCGCATGGCTAAACGGCGCGGCGGGGATGGCGACCCGCGAAACGATTGATCACAATTTACGTACCTGCACGCCGGATCACGACGGGGTTTCCAGATACCGGCGCAGCACGACGGCACTGTTGCGCTCGATGTCTCGGGCGGCGAAGATGAAACAAGTGTCGCGGCCGGCAAGCAACGCCTTGAGATCTCGGACCGACGCCGGATTGGCATCCAGTTCGCCCCGGTATCGCCCTTGAAATCCATCCCAGCGTTCCGGCTGATGGTTGAACCACTTACGAAGTTCGGCGCTCGGCGCCACATCCTTCGCCCAATGATCGATTGCCAGACGTTCCTTCGATAGGCCGCGTGGCCACAGGCGTTCGACGAGAATTCTTAGGCCATCGTCTTCCGATGGCGGATCGTAGGCCCGCCTCAAGAGTATGCGGCCCATCATGCGGCGGGCGCCGCCGCGTCAATGCCGGCGGACACGCTCGCCCGATATCGACGGTAACCGCCGGGTGGTTGGTCGAAGTGCCGCTTGAAAATACGGCCGAAGGATGCTTCCGATCGATAGCCACTGCGTTCGGCAATGTCGATCATCGGCAGCTGGGTTTCGAGCAGAAGCCTGCGCGCCACCTGCATGCGCCAGCGGGTCAGGTAGTCAAGCGGCGTCATCGCCATGGTCTCGGAAAAGCGCTTGGCGAAGGATGTTCGTGACAGTCCGGCCTCGCGGGCCAACCCCTCCAGTGTCCAGGTCTGCGACGGATCCCGGTGCATGGCCCCCAGCGCGCGGCAGATGTTCGCATCGGCAAACCCGGCGAACACGCCCAGTTCGCGCCCGTCGTTCGACAGGAAGGTGCGTATCGCCTGCGCAAAGATAATCTCGGCAAGCTTGAGCGCGATTAGGTCGCTACCCAATTGCTCGCGACCGGCCTCGGCACCAATCAACCGCAATGTATGATCGAGCCAGGCGTGCGCGACGTCGCCATAGTTGGCAATTCGGATATGCGCCGGCAAGGCTTCGATTAGCGGGTGGCGCGCATCCCGATCGAAGGAGAAATGCCCGCAGATTAATTGCGTCTCGTGCCCGCTTCCCGGCTCGCCATAAACAAGCGCGCCCCTGCCCGTAAAACCCGCGTCGGCAACCACCTGGTCAACCGCGTTTGCCGGTGCATCGGCGGGCTCGCATAGCACATGCCCGGCGCCGTTGGTGATGATGATGAGGTCACCTTGCTCAAGCAGAATGGGCACCGCCTCGCCCGAGACGCGGGCATGGCAGCGCCCGCGATGGACGAAGTGGAACCGCGATACATTCTCGTATGCCAGAACATCTAGGCCCCACGGCGCCACGAAAGAAGTTCGAAAATATAGCGTTCCCGAAAGCTTCATGGTGGCGAGAATATCGCTCAGCAAATCCATTTTTCTCACCTTCACTATCTGACGGTCGGAAGCCTAGAGAGTGATTTCATCAATTTAAAGTTCTCAGGACGATTGGTCAAAAATTTAGCACTTTTAATCATTCATCATGCGGATCAATGGTGATCTAAGGGCGTCATTGCATTTCCGACACCTGCCGCGATGGTCGTGGACAGGGGCCGGTGAACCACAACCCCCGCAGGAGAACCACCATGAACGTCAAATCCGCAATCGCCGCCATCGCGCTCGTCGCCACGGTTGGCATCGGCACCGTCCAAGCGGAATCACCAGCCGACCTCAATGACCTGCAGATCGCCCATGTTGCCTACACCGCCGACAACATCGACATCCGCTATGCCCACTTGGCGCTGGCGATCTCGTCGAACCCGAAGATTCGCGACTTCGCTGAAACCATGATCCGCGACCACTCGGCGGTGAACAGCCAGGCCCTGGCCTTGCTGAAGAAACTCAACGTACAACCGTCGGACAATTTCCTCAGCCGGCAGCTCACGGCCAACGCCGAAAATCTGATCACGGAAATGAGCCAGCTTCGCGGCACCGACTTCGACAAGCGCTATGCCGAGAACGAATACGGCTACCACCAGGCGGTCAATGGCCTGGTCGAGAAGACCTTCATTCCCAACATCGAAAACACCGAGGTGAAGGTGCTGTTCCAGAAAGCCTTGCGCATCTTCAAGGCCCACGAAGACCATGCCCGGAACATGGTCGGCAGCCTCGGTGGTTGAGAACGTGACGATGCTTCGTCTCTTCATCCTCGGGTTCGCGGCGGCGCTAGCCGTCGCGTTCCCGCTCTGGGGCATGGCGCAACAGTCGCCGTTGGCGGCGACCCGGGGGATGACCAATCACACGATTGAAATCCGCGATGCCGCGTTCGTGCCGCCGATAGTTGATGCCAGGCCTGGCGACACCATCACCTGGATCAACCATGACATCGTGCCCCACACGGCCAGCGCGGCCGACGAAAGCTGGGACACCGGCGCCATCGAGCCGGGCCAGCAAGCGCGATTGACGGTGCCCGCGAAACTGGCCGGACGGTATTTCTGCCAATTCCATCCATCGATGAAGGCGCGCATTTGATCCCGATCAAAGCGGCCAGACGTCAATCATGACAGAAGGACCATCCACCTGTTACATTGCGCCTTCGTGGCAGAACAACCCGGGAGGTTTCACACAATGCTCCGATCCTTGAAATTCAAGACTCTCGTCATGGGCATCGCGGCGCTCGCGTTGCTGTTCACCGTGCCGTTCCAGGCCGTTGCCCTCGAGGGCACGCTGGTCATCGTCACGTCCTACCCAACGGACACCACGAACACGTTCAAGAAAGCCTTCGAAACGAAGTATCCTGGCGTCAAGGTCGAAATGTTGAAGAAGAAGACCACAGCCGGCATCAAGTACCTTCAGGAAACCGCCGGCAACAACAAGTCCGACATGTTCTGGGCTTCCGCGCCGGACGCCTTCGAGGTGCTGAAGGGTGACAACCTGCTACAGAAATACACCGTCAAGGTCACCGGCATCCCGAAGAAGGTCGGCGCCTTCCCGATCAATGATCCGGACGGGTTTTACAAGGGTTTCGCCGCATCGGGCTACGGCATTATGTGGAACACGCGCTACTTGAAAGCCAAGAAGCTGCCAGTGCCGAAAACTTGGGCGGCGCTTGCAGAGCCGGTCTATCACGGTCACGTCGGCATGAGCGCGCCATCGCGTTCCGGCACCACTCACCTGACCGTGGAAACCCTGCTGCAGGGCCTCGGATGGGAGAAAGGCTGGGCGCAGTGGAAAAACATCGCCGGCAACTTCAAGACCGTGACCGAACGCAGCTTCGGCGTGCCCGACGGTGTCAACTCGGGCCAGTTCGGCCTCGGCATCGTCATCGATTTCTTCGGCCTGTCGTCGGAAGCCTCGGGCTTTCCGGTTAAGTTCCTGTACCCGCCGGTGACGACGCTGGTACCGGCCAATATCGGCATCGTCAAGAACGCGCCAAACCTCGAAGCGGCGTCGGCGTTCATCGAATTTCTGCTGTCGCCCGAAGGCCAGGAAGTGCTGCTGGATCCGAAAATTCGCCGCCTGCCGGTCAATCCAGCGACCTATGCCAAGGCGCCGGCCGATTTCCCCAATCCGTTCAAGGATTCCTCCTTGGGTGCGGCTGTGAAATTCGATCTGGCGTTGTCGAAAAATCGCTACAACGTCGTCAACTCGCTGTTCGACGTCATGGTCACCTATCGCCTGGATGACCTGCGCGGTGCCGTGAAAGCGATCCAGGACGCCGAGACAAAGCTCGCCGGCAAATCCAACGCCGGCGCGCAAAAGTTGATTGATGAAGCCCGCGCGCTGGTCGCCAAGGTGCCCGTCAGCGCCGCCGAGGCCGGTAACAAGGACTTCAACAATATCTTCAAGAAGAAACGCAAGAAGGCGACGACTAAGGTCACCGGCCGTCAGGCCGAGTTCGAGCAGAAGTGGGATTCCGAGGTCAAGGCGAACTACGCCAAGGCCACGGAACTCGCCATCAAAGCCGCGTCCATGCTTTAGAGCGTGACGCGATCGACGTGCACGCGGGGCCCGACCGGTCGATGGCCGGGCCCCGTTGGCGAAGACACTAATATGCGGGGGACGCGAACGTGAACAGCATGTCGCGCGGCCAATGGGGTCCGGGGGTAGTGGCTCTGTTGGTGTCCCTGTTCCTTTTGATCTTTCTTGTCATCCCCATTCTGAAGGTCGTTCAGGTCGCCTTTCAGGATCCCAACACCGGTGCGTTGACGCTGGTCAACTTCATCGATTTCTTCAATACGTCGCTATTTCAGGAATCGTTCTTCAATTCGTTCTATGTGGCGTCCATGTCGGTGGTGCTGGCATCGGTGTTCGCGCTGCCGTTGGCCTACTTCACCACGCGTTTTAATTTCGGTGGCGCCATGATCATTCAGACCCTGGGAGTCATCCCGCTGATCATGCCCCCGTTCGTCGGCGCCGTGGCGATGCTGCTGCTGTTCGGCGAAAACGGTTCGGCCAACCTGCTGATCGACGAGTGGTTCGGCTTCACCGTACCGGTCATGGAAGGGCTCAACGGAGTCATCCTGGTCGAGAGCGTGCATTATTTCCCGTTCATCCTCATCAACCTGTCCGCGGCCCTGCACAACATCGACCGGGCGATGGAGGAATCAGCGCAGAACCTCGGTTCCAACGGCGTGCGCCTGTTCCGGCGGATCGTCTTCCCGCTGGCCATGCCGGGCTACGTGGCCGGCGCCTCGCTGGTCTTTCTCAAGGTGTTCGACGACCTGGGCACGCCGCTGTTGCTGAACATCAATGACATGCTGGCGCCGCAGGCCTACCTGCGCATCACCTCGATCGGCATCTCCGATCCCATGGGATACGTGATCTCCGTCATTCTGGTGGCGTTCTCCCTGCTGTCCCTGTGGACGTCGTTCCTGGCACTCAAGGGGCGCGACTACGCGACGGTACAGAAGGGCGGCGGTGGATTGATGAAGCGCGATCTCAAGCCGTGGGAGAAGATCGCCTGTTATGCCGTCATCATCACCATCCTGATGTTGGTGCTGTCGCCGCATTTGGGGCTGGCGATCCTGTCCTTCGGCACCGTCTGGTCCTATAGCGTGCTGCCCGATGCCTTTACCATCGACCACTATTTGAGCGTGTTTTCGTCATCGTCGGAGTTCATTACCAACACCCTGCTCTACGCCAGCCTCGCGGCAACATTGGACGTGGTGCTGGGCGTTTCCATCGCCTATGTGGTCTGGCGCACCAACCTGATCGGCCGCCAATGGCTCGACTTCATCGCCATGGGGGCGGTGGCCATTCCGGGCGTGGTGCTGGGCATCGGTTATCTCAGGACCTTCCACGCGTTCGACCTGCCGATCATCGACAAGCCGTTGGCGTCCTGGTGGGTGATCATCGTCATCGCCTTGGCGGTCCGCCGACTGCCCTATGCGCTGCGGGCCTGCGTCGCCGCGCTGCAACAGGTCAGCGTGATGCTGGAGGAAGCGGCGGAGAATCTCGGCGCCAGCAAACGGCGCACGGTGATCCGCATCGTCGTGCCGCTAATGACCGGCGGCATCGTCGCCGGTTTCGTCACCAGTTTCGCCACCGCGACGGTCGAACTGTCGGCCACCATTATGCTGGTGTCGGTGGAATCCGACGCGCCGCTGGCCTACGGCATCTATGAATTCATGCAATCGGCGGCGGGCCGCGGGCCGGGCGCCGCGCTGGGCATGATTGCCGTGCTGATCGTCGGCACGGCGACCTATCTTTCGCACCGCTTCATCGAACGCAAGGAAACCGAACGGACGCCCCAAGCGGCGGCCGCGACGGGAGTATAGACAATGAACGCAACGAACGCCGCCGTCGCCGTCAGCATCCACGACCTGCACCTGGCGTTCCGCGACAACGAGGTGCTGAAGGGCATCAACCTGGAGATCGAGCCCGGCGAGTTCTTCACCTTCCTCGGCCCCTCCGGTTCCGGCAAGTCGACCCTGCTCAGGGCCATCGCCGGCTTCGGCCCGGAACCCCGCGGCCGCATCCTGATCGGCGGCGAGGATGTCGCCCAGCTGCCGCCGTGGCGGCGCAATGTCGGCATGGTGTTCCAGTCCTATGCCCTATGGCCGCACATGACGGTGCGCAAGAACGTCGCCTTCGGACTCGAGGAAGCCAACGTACCGGCGCCCGAGATCCGCCGCCGCGTCGATGCCGCCCTCGACCTGATCGGCCTGCTCGACCTGGCCGAACGGCGACCATCGCAGCTTTCCGGCGGCCAGCAGCAGCGCGTCGCGCTGGCCCGCACCATCGTCGTCGAGCCCAGGGTGCTGCTGCTCGACGAGCCGCTGTCCAACCTGGACGCCAATCTGCGCATCCAGATGCGGCGCGAAATTCATGACCTGCAGCGCGAGCTGTCGCTGACCACCATCTTCGTCACCCACGACCAGGAGGAAGCCAACACCATCTCCGACCGCATCGCGGTGATGGACGACGGCATCATCCAGCAGGTCGGCTCGCCGATCGAGCTCTACGACCGGCCGGCCAACCGCTTCGTCGCTCACTTCCTGGGCACCGCCAACCTGATCGACGGCGCCATCAAGGCGATCGATGGCGGCGCCGTGTTCGAGGCCGCCGACGGCACCCAGCTACCGCTCAACGGCACGGCGACGGCGCCCCGCGACGCCTGCACCGCCATGATCCGCCCGCAGAGCATGAAGATCGACGCCGACCCCCAGGGCCACCTGCTGCGCGGACTCGTCGACCACCGGGAGTTCCTCGGCAACCTGACCCGCTACTCAATCCGCGTCGGCGACCACATACTGCTGGTCGACCAGACCCACCGGGCCGGCACCGTGACCTTCGATATCGGCGCCTCGGTGGGGCTCACCGCCGATCCCGACCAGATCCTCATTCTCGACCGCGACTAGCCGATCAGTCGCCGGCGGCGGCGACCGGCGACGCCTTCTTAGGCGCGGCTTGCGGCGCCCGCGCGCGGACGATGCCCTGCTGCCCCTCGATGGCATCGAGGCCCAGTTCTTCCAGCATGCCCATGACCTCGCGGTGGTCCTGGCGCAGTTCGTAGCGCGGCCCGTACCAGTCGAAGGTATCGAGCAGCGACCAGGTGAACTGCTGCGTCAGCGTCAGCCCCGGCGTGTGCACGGCGCAGATCGGGATCAGCCGGATCACCTGGCGCACCACCGGGATGCGCGACAGCACATACGTGAGCGGAAAGAACAGCACCGTCATCAGCTTCGACAGCGCCAGCGTCACCCCCACCGGCAGCGACGGCGTAAAAGTGCGCAGCCCGTACTTGATGAACTGAATCCATTCCAACTGGCCGCGCTCATAGAAATTATAAACCAGCGGCGCGCCTGGCTTGAGGAAGCGTGGCAGTGCCCGCATCACCCGCGCCGGGTCCGGCGTGTGCTGAATGACGCCCATGCACATGACCGCGTCGAACGCGCCATCCTTGAACGGCAGCTCGAACAATGAGGCCTGCAGACACTGCACCCGGTCGCCATGAAAGCGCGTCGTCTCGTAACAGGCATCGACGGCTTCCGAGAGATCGATGGAGACCACCTTGGCACCACTGCACGCCAGCGCGTCGGTGAAGCGTCCGGCGCCGCAGCCGGCGTCGAGCACCAGCTTGTCCTTGAGAAATTCCGGCGTCCATTGGGTGTCGTTGAGCAGCCGTGTCGTCGACAGCTTGTGTCCGGCGAGACGGTCGATCTGCACCGCCTTCCACTTGTTCCACTGGAAGCCGAAGTTGCCGCAGTAGTTGTCTTCCGGCGGCACGAAGCGCGGGATGCCGCCAGTGACGGCGTAGTCCTTGGCGCACGACGTACAGCTCAACGTGCCCTCGGCGACATCGCCATCCGTCTCGGACGTGGCGGCGAGCGTCAGCGAGCCCTCGCCGCAGGACGGGCATTGCAGAATGTCGAGAAGATCGCGCTGCATCGGGATAACGCTTCCGCTGGTTGATTTGACGGCGCTGGGCTTATACCAATCGCCGACGCTTGTACAGTTCGTGGGCAGACTCACACACATGACCTCCACCGATCCCGCGACTTCCGCCGCGACGCCCGCCACGAAAGCCCCGTGGCGGCTGGTCTATCTGGTCAGCCACCCGATCCAGTATCAGGCGCCGCTGCTGCGCCTGATCGCGGCCGATCCGGCGATCGATCTGATGGTGCTGTTCGAGGACCCGAGGGATTCCGGCGGCTCGTTCGACGCCGGCTTCGGCCGCGACGTGGCGTGGGACGTGCCGCTGACAGACGGCTACGACCATGCCCCGGCGAGCCGCGATTCGCTGCGCCGCCATCTCGCCAGCGCCGATGCCCTGTGGATGCACGGCTGGGATACGGGGCTCAAGCGCTGGGCGCTCGGCGCGGCGCGCCGGCACGGCATCGCGACGCTGATGCGCGGCGAGAACATGAACGCCGCCATGCCCGACGGCCCGCATCTGCGCGGCTTCCTCAAGCGCCGTTATCTGGATTGGATTTTCGCCCGCTGCTCGGGCTTCCTCTGCATCGGTTCCGACAACCGCCAGTACTACATCGATCGCGGCGTCGAGGCGGCGCGCCTGCACCCCATGCCCTACGCCGTCGACAATGATTTCTTCAAGAGCCGCTGCGCCGAGGCGGCGGCCAACCGCGACGCCTTCCGCGCCGATCTGGGGCTGGCGCCGAAGCGCCCGGTGATCCTCTATGCCGGCAAGCTGCAACGCCGCAAGAACCCGTTGACCCTGCTCGACGCCTTCAACACCCTCGACACTGAAACCTGCCGTAACCCCTACCTGCTCTACGTCGGCGACGGCGAGGAACGCCCGGCGCTGGAAGCCGCGCTCAAGGACATGGACGCCGATCGGCAAGACAGCATCCGCCTGCTCGGCTTTCGCAATCAGACCGAACTGCCGGCATTCTACGACCTCGCCGACATCTTCGTGCTGGCGTCGCGCGCCGAACCCTGGGGCCTGGCGGTCAACGAGGCCATGTGCGGCGCCGCCGCCGTCATCGTCACCGACGAATGCGGCTGCGCCGCCGATCTGGTGACACAAGAAAACGGCCGCATCGTCGCCCCCGGCGACGCGCCGGACCTGGCCCGCGCCCTCACCGACCTGCTCGCCGACCAAACCGCCCTCGCCGCCGCCGGCCAAGCCGCCCGCCAAGCCGTCGACAAATGCAGTTTCGCCGCCGATATCGAAGGCCTCAAACAGGCTCTCCAGGCGGTGTGCCCCAAACCCCGCGTCGACACCTGAAAAAACTTCAAGAAGCACGTTTAACCCCGCTTCCGGGCACCTAAACCCCATGTCCGGTACACTTAAAAGGCCGATGTGGACAGCTTAACCATTTAATATTAAACAAAACACGTCGATTCCGCGCGAAAAAGTGGACATTTGTCATCATTTCGGGTTTGGCCAACCCCAAATCCAGCCGTCCCTACGAGTGGCCGGGAAGGATGTTCTGGGAACGTCGCCGGCAGGCGGCGAAAGTTCAGGTTATCCCCGGAAGGAAGACGGGGCGGGTGAACGCGGGCCGACCGGCAATGCTGGCCGAATTCAGACCCAATCCAACCGCTCCTGGGCACCGCCGCGTCGATAATCTCGATCAATTTTCCACGCCTTTGCCACAGCTCATCCTGATGATACCCCCGAGTATTCCGGCGCATAGGCATCACATTTTCATAAAAACAAAAACAGAACAAAAATAGCACAATCTGAATCATTTGGACACCTCTAAAAACCGACATTTTTTGACCATGGCGGCGTGATCGGCCTGAA
>JAYOFM010000060.1:0-22736 GCA_038117225.1 Rhodospirillales bacterium | reverse complement strand
GTGCCGCTGACGATGGTCGGGATGGCGACGCTGGCATCCATCGGTCTGCTCAGGCCGACGCCGCCGAACAGGTAGAGATAGCCGATTTCCGCGCCCCCGATGCAAATCCCCGCGAGCGCCGCCCAAAGATACGCATTGTTCGAGAGCGACAGGATCTGGCCGCCCTTCACGGTCACATACCCGAGAAAAAACAGGGACGTCACGAGCGCAGCCAGCTGAATACAGATAGTCGCCAAAATTGTCGTCGTCGCCGTCGCCGGCACGTGCACACCGGACATTTTTATGAAAAGATTGTACCCGGCATACAGCACCGTGACGGCGCCAAGCAGTATAATCCCCACCATTGGCTTTCCCCATTCCATCCTGAAAAGCGGCCGCCTACGCAAATTTAGTCCCCGGCGCTTACTAGACGTTATGTGCAATCAACGGAAACGCCAAGCGGACGCGGAGCCCGGGCGCCGCATCCTCCAACGTCAACTCGGCCCGATGCAACTTGGCGACGGCGGCAACGGTGCTGAGCCCGAGGCCGCTGCCGGGGCTGTTGCGGCTGGCTTCCAAGCGGACGAAGCGGTCGAGTACGCGGGGACGATCAGCGTCCGGAATACCGGGGCCGTCGTCGGTGACGCCGACGCTGGCCGTCTTTGTGTCCGTCGCCACGGCGATGCCGACGCGGCCGCCACGGGGCGTGTATTTGAGCGCATTGTCGATCAGATTGGCGAGAGCCTGAAACAACAGATCGCGGTTGCCGGTGACGATGGCGCCGTCCGCTAGCGACGACGCGAAGGCAATGCCGCGATCGGCGGCGACGGGCTCGTACAGTTCCGCCGCGTCACGCACCAGTTCGGCGAGGTCGACGGGGTTCATTTCGGCCGCCGGCATGCCGGCCTCGGCCTCGCCGATCAACAGCAGCGCGTTGAATACGTTGAGCAGGCTTTCCGCCTCGACCACGGTTTCCTCCAGCGCCGCCCGATAGGCCGCCTGATCGGGGTCTTCCAGCAGCGTCACCTCAAGCCGGCTGCGCAGGCGGTTCAAGGGACCGCGCAAGTCATGGGCGACGTTGTCGGTAACCTGACGCATGCCGGCCATCAGGCGTTCTATGCGGTCGAGCATGTCATTGAGATTGCCGGCCAAACGGTCGACTTCGTCGTTACTCGTCCCGGTTGGGATGCGCCGGGTCAGGTCGCCGCCGATGATTTCGCCCGCCGCGCGGTTGATGGTTTCCAGCCGGCCGAGCCAGGCGCGGCTGACCAGCAGACCGCCGCCGAGTCCGAGCGCCAGGGTTAGCAGCACGGCGGCGATCATCGAATGCCGGAGCCGGCGTTCCAATTCCACGTGATCCTGCACGTCGTGACCGACCAACAGATTAAAGCCGCCGACCAGCCGGAAGTAGCGCGCCCGGGCGTGGTGGGTGGCGATATGGTCGCCGACCGGACGGCGGTAGGTGAATTCCATCCAGCCGGCGGTGTCGCTGGTCGCCTCGCTGACGGCGTTGCTGGCGGCATCCGGCCAACTGTCCAGATTGCCGGCCATGGGACGGCGATTCGGCAAGGTCAGCAGATAGAGGCTCTTGCGTTGATCCTTGCTGCGCGCCTCGATGATGCGCCGAAGTCCGCGAATACCTTCCTCGCCATACCGTTCGGCGAGACCGGTAATCTCGATCTGAATGGTCTCATCGGTCTGCTTGGCGACGAACACCGCCGTGTTCCAATAGACGAAGCCGAGGATGGCCGCCGCCGAGGCGCCGAACAGCGCGGCGTAGATCAGTGCCAGCCGAAAGGTGGACGAGCGTAGAACGCGGCGTGCCGTTGGCGGCGCCGGCGGCGTGGACGGGACGGTATCGAGCGGGGGCGGTCGTCGGCTCACGCCGGCGCCTCGCGGATGAGGCGGCGACCGGGCCGGGCACCGTTCCACGCGCCGTCCCGCCAGGTAACGCCGCCGTTGACCATCACCAGGTCGATGCCGGCTGCGGCCTCGGTCGGCGTCTCGAAGGTGGCGCGATCGATGATGGTGGCGGCGTCGAAGACCACCAGATCGGCGAAGGCGCGGGCGCGCACCACGCCCCGGTCGGTCAAGCCGAACACCGCCGCCGAGCGGCCGGTCATGCGATTCACCGCGTCCTCCAACGGAAACAACCCGAGATCGCGGCTGTAATGGCCGAGCACGCGCGGGAAGGTGCCCCAAAGGCGCGGATGCGGAAAAGCGTCATGCGGCAACCCGTCGGAGCCGATCATCGCGCCGGGCGTCGCCATGATGCGCTGTAGATCGGCCTCGTCCATCTGGTGATAGAGGGCGCCGGCGGGGCTGAGCCGTTCGACGGCAGTATTCACGTCGACGCCCCATTCATCGACAATGGACCGGAAGTCGCGACCGGCCATCGCCGGGTGCGGCGTCGACCAGGTGACGGTGACCCGTTCGGCGCGTTCGACGAAGTGCCGCAACAGCGCCGTCGAACTCGCCGTGTAAGGGTAGACGTCGAAGGCAAGCGATAGCTTTTCCTGCGCCGCCTTGATACGCGGCAGGGTTTCCAGGCTTTTACCCCAATTGGCCTTGCCGGCACATTTGTGATGCGAAATGACCACGGCGACGCCGGCGCGCAAGCCGATCTCCACTGTTTCATCGATCGAGGCGACCACGTGTTCGGCTTCATCGCGCATATGGGTGGTGTAGATGGCGCCACGCCCCTTCAACCGGTCGGCAAGCGCCACCACCTCGTCGGTCGGCGCGGCGATGGCCGTCGGATAGGCCAGTCCCGTCGACAGGCCGATACCGCCGTCGGCCAGGGACTGATCGAGCAGCACCGCCATGGCGTCGATCTCCACCGTCGTCGCTGGCCGATCAAGGGCATCCATGGTCGCCACCCGAAGCGTCGAATGGCCGATCAGCGGCGCAACGTTGACGGCGGCGGGTGCCGCGTCGAGCGCGCCGGCGTAATCCGCGAAGCTGGCGAAGCGATAGTCTTCCTTGGTACCGATCAGGGTCATCGGCGCCGGCGGGTCTTCCGTCGGCGCCAAAGGTGACAGGCTGACGCCGCAGTTGCCGACCACCACTGAGGTGACGCCCTGGCTAATCTTCGGCGCCATGCCCGGTGTGTCGAGCACCAGCCGGTCGTCATGGGTATGGACGTCGATGAACCCGGGGGCGACAACGCGGCCGGAAACGTCCATCGTCTCGGTGGCGCTCCATGCGGCGAGATCACCGACGGCGGCGATCCGATCACCGCTGATGGCGACATCGGCATCGATGGAGGGGCCACCGGTGCCGTCGATGACTCGGCCACCACGGAGGAGAAGATCACAGGTTTTCTCAGCGCCGGTCATATTTGCCCTCAAGTATTATTGATCGGGTTCACGAATGCGGTAGCCGGCGCCGCGCACGGTTTCCAGCAGCGGCGCCGCGAAACCCTTGTCGATCTTCGCCCGCAATCGGCTGATGTGCACGTCGATCACATTCGTCTGCGGGTCGAAATGATAGTCCCAGACATTTTCCAACAACATGGTGCGGGTGACCACCTGACCGGCATTGCGCATCAGATACTCAAGCAGCCTGAACTCGCGCGGCTGCAACTGTATGTCCTGACCGGCGCGGCTGACCGTGCGTGCCAGCAGGTCGACATCCAGATCGCCGACCCGCAGTTGGGTCGCCACGGCTTCCGGCTGATGCCGACGCACGAGCGCCTCAAGGCGGGCCAGTAATTCGGCGAAGGCGAACGGCTTGACGAGATAATCGTCGCCGCCGGCCTTCAGTCCCTTGACCCGGTCATCGACCTTGCCGAGCGCGCTCAAGAACAGCACCGGCGTCTTGTCATCCTCCGCACGCAGGCGTTCGACCAAGGTCAGGCCGTCCAGCTTGGGCAGCATGCGGTCGACCACCAAAACGTCGAAGCGGCCATCCGTCGCCATGTCCAGCCCCTGCTCGCCATCGGCGGCACGGTCGACCACATGGCCGGACTCGCCGAGGCCCCGGGCCATGTAGGTCGCCGCCTCGCCGTCGTCCTCAATGATCAGAATACGCACCAGTCGCTCGCCTTGCCCTAAAGGGTTCATGCTCAACCTCCTCTAATTTGCGGCGAATTGGCGCGCCGTGAAACCCCCTTGCGGCGCGGACCGTCCTCGGCGCTTTTGGCGCGGTCCTGAAACGGCTCGGGCGGGGCTTGCTTGCGCGGCGCCCCGCCCGATTCCCAACCGTCGCGCGTGATCAGGCCGCCTTCAGAGGCACCGCGACGAAGCGGCTGGCTTCGCCGCGCCGGACCTGGAACAGGACCGAGCGGCGTTTGTCACGCTTCGCCGCGTCCACATGACGGGCCACGTCGTCGGCGGAGGCGACCCTCTTACCGCCGACGGCGACGATCACATCACCCTTGCGGATACCCTTGTCGGCCGCCGCGCCACCGGGTTTCACGTCGGTGACGATGACGCCTTCAAGATCGTCGGCGAGACCGAAGGCCTTGCGCGCGGCATCATCCAAGGTGGCGACGGTCATGCCGATGACTCCCTCGTCCTTACCACCGTCCACGGCGGCGGCCTCGTCGCGCGGCATATCGCCGATGTTGACCGAGATGTCGCGCTCGTCGCCGTCACGCCAGATTTCCAGCTTGGCCGACTTGCCGGCATCGATGCCGGCGATCAGGCGCGGCAGATCACGCATGCGGCGAACGTGTTTGCCGTCGACCTCAAGGATCACGTCGCCCGACCTCAAACCGGCGGCGGCGGCGGGGCCGCCAGCGACCACGTCGGCAACCAACGCGCCTTCCGGCTTCTTGAGCCCGAGGCCGTCGGCGATATCCGGCGTCACCCGCTGGATTTGCACGCCAAGCCAGCCACGTTCGACCCGGCCCGTGGTTTTCAGATCCTCGATCACCTCGCCGGCCATGGATGCCGGAATGGCGAAGCCGATGCCGACGTTACCGCCGTGCGGCGAGAAGATAGCGGTATTCACACCGACCACGTCGCCGGCGAGATTGAACGCCGGACCACCGGAATTACCCCGGTTGATGGCGGCGTCGATCTGCAGGTAGTCGTCATAGGGGCCGGAGCCGATGTGGCGGCCGCGCGCCGAGACGATGCCCGCCGTCACCGTATGGCCGAGCCCAAACGGATTGCCGACGGTGACCACCCAGTCACCGACCCGAACCTTCTCGTCCTTGGCAAAGGCGACGAAGGGCAGTGCCTCGCCGGCCTCGACCTTTAGCAGCGCCAGGTCGGTCTTGGCATCGCGACCGACCAGCTTGGCCGCGAACTCGCGACCGTCCTGCAGCGTGACGGTGATTTTCTCGGCCTTGCGGACAACGTGATTGTTGGTGACAACATAACCGGCCTTGTCGACGATGAAACCGGAACCGGCGCCTTCAACGCGCCGCATATGATCGTCGTTGCGTCCGCGCCCGTGAAAGTCATCGCCGAAGAAACGGCGCATGAAGTCGCGCATGTCGCCGCGCGGGCCATACTCGTGGTGGTCGTCGTCCTCTCCACGCTCATCATGGCCACGCTCATCATGACCATCACGCTTCATGTGTCGCTGGCCGACGAGGCTGGGGCCGGCCCGGCCTTCGGTGCGGATGTTGACGACGGCGGGACCGACGCGCTCGACCACGTCGGCGAAGCTCTTAGGCAGCGATTGCATGGCGGCGGCCGGCATCGCCGCCGGAATCGATGGGGTGCCGGCGGTCAGCGTGCCGGTGGTCAACGCCGTACCGGCGCCGAGGGCCAGGGCACCGGCGACCACGGCGGCGGCAAGCCGCAATCGCCGCGATTTTCGGGTCGTGGGGGTATTAGATCTCATGGTCGTTCTCCTGTTTCCCGAGCGCTTATCGCGCGAGCATGGAGAACGTTCTATCGCCGCCGACCTTACGGCTTCATGGCCGACGCATTAACAATCAGTAATGTTCAGCCGAAATTCACCCGAGATCGTCGTAATCGACCGGCGTGGTATAGGCCGGGTCGTCGTGCAGGGCCATGTACATCTCCTTCATGCGCTGCGTCACCGGGCCGGGCTGGCCGTCGCCGATGGGCTTCCCGTCGATGCGGTTGACCGGCATGATGCCGCCGGCCGATGAAGTGATGAACACCTCGTCGGCGCCGCGCAGTTCATCGGCGGAAATCTTCGCTAGTTTGGCCTCGATATTCATGGCGTCGGCCAGTTCCACCACCGTGCGCCGGGTGATGCCTTCGAGCACGCCGCGATCCGGCGACACCAGGACGCCGCCCTTGAGCGCGAAGATGTTCCAGCCTCGGCCCTCGGTGACATTGTCCTCGCGGTCCAGCAGTACCGCGTACTTGGCGTCCCGGTCGTAGGCTTCCAGCAGCGAACGGACGAAATCCAGACGACCGAAATTTTTCACCGTCGGATCGACGGATTCCGGTGGAATGCGGATGGTCTGGGCGATGATGATGTCGAAGCCGTTTTCCATTTCGTCATCTGTGACGGCACCATAATAAGGCATGGCCCAGGCAAGGATGCGGTTCTTACAGGTGCGCAAATCCTTGAGCCCCGATGACGGACTGCCCCGCGTCGCCACCCAGGTGACCATGGCATCGCGCAGTTTACCGCGCGCAACGATGCCGTTGAGCATGCGCGCGACCCCGTCACGATCGAGATCGAGCGAGTCGTAGCGCCGTTCGGCGATCGAGTTCTCCCAACGGTCGAGATGATCGTTGAGGCGGAAAAACTTTCCATTCAACACGTGAACGGCGTCGTAGCACATGTCGCCCAGTTGAAACGCCATGTCGGTGACCGGGATGGCCAGTTCCGATGCCGGCATGTAAGTGCCATCGCGATAGCCCTGACCACCGCTGCCGTAACCTTGCGTATCATTCATGATAATTTATTCCCTATGCCAACGATGTTATCTGCCGAAGTGAAACCAGGCGAGGATGAGCAAAATAAACCCGGCGCCGATGCCGACGCCGAGCCAACTGCGATCACCGTCACCGAATGCATGGGCGCCCGCCGGTTCCGGCGCCGACTGGGCGGCGACGGCACCGCCGGCCGCCACGTCGGCCATGGCGCCTTCCAGGCTCTGGAAGAATTCACCGGCGAGCTTCTTCGAGGTGCTTTCGATCAGACGGCCGCCCAGCTGCGCCAGCTTGCCGCCAACATCCGCCGACACATCATAGCGCAACAACGTTCCGGCGCCGTCCTCGGTGAGGCTAACCCTGGCGCTGCCCTTGGCGACGCCGGCGGCGCCGCCCTTGCCCTCGCCGGTCAAGGTGTAGCTGGCCGGCGGGTCGAAGTCCGATAACGTCACATGCCCCTTGAACTTGGCGCGCACCGGTCCGACCTTGACCTGCACCGTGCCCTCAAGCTCATTATCGGACAGCCGTTCCAGGGTCTCGCAACCGGGAATGCAGCGTTTTAGCACCGCTGGGTCATTGAGGGCCGCGTAGACGGCTTCGCGAGGGGCCGCGATCTTGACTTCGTCACTCAGTTCCATGCCATGTCCTAGGTTCGCCTTCCGTGTTTGCTTTCCGGGCGGGCTCGCGTGCTAGGATGCGCCGCGCGATCCATTTGGTATACAATTTTCTAATGGAAAATCGCCTGCTGGCAAGCTATGTCGAAATGGCGAGAGAGACAATGTGTGCCGCAACCACGCGGCATTGTGGCAATCGGCACCGCCTCACCCATCCAACGCGAAAACGACTGGAAGACCATGCCCCAGATATCCATCACCGTGAACGGCGAGGCGCGATCCGCCGAATGCGCGGAAACGACGCTGCTAAGCCATTTCCTGCGCGAACACTTGGGCCTCACCGGCACCCACATCGGCTGCGATACCAGCCAGTGCGGCGCCTGCGTGGTTCACGTGGATGGCCACACGGTGAAAAGCTGCACCATGCTCGCGCTGCAAGCCGAAGGCGCCGACGTGACGACCATCGAAGGCCTGGCCGACGGCGACACCCTGCACCCGATGCAGGATGCCTTCCGCCGCCACCACGGCCTGCAATGCGGTTTCTGCACGCCGGGCATGGTGATGACCGCCGTCGCCATCGTCCGCGACAACCCGGACATTGATGAGACCGGCGTGCGCGAGGCACTGGAAGGCAACATCTGCCGCTGCACCGGTTATCAGGGCATCGTCGAGGCCATTCTCGACGTCGCCAAGACGATGAGGGCCTGAACCATGTATCCCTTCCAGTACCATCGCCCCGCCTCCACCGATGTCGCCACGCGGTTGCGCGCGGAACACGAGGACGGCCAGTACATGGCCGGCGGCCAGACCCTGATACCGGTGATGAAGCAGCGCCTCGCCATGCCGTCGGACATCGTCGATCTGAGCGGCATCAACGATCTTGCCGGCATCAGCCGGAACGGCGACCGGCTGATCATCGGCGCCATGACCAGCCACGCCGTGGTCGCCGGGTCGGCCGAGGTGAGCGCCGCCATTCCGGCGTTGGCATCGCTCGCCGACGGCATTGGCGATCCGCACGTGCGCAATCGCGGCACCATCGGCGGTTCCATCGCCAACAACGATCCGGCGGCGGACTACCCGGCCGCCGTGCTCGGCCTCGGCGCCTCGGTGATCACCGAGCGTCGCGAGATCGCCGGCGACGACTTCTTCACTGATTTGTTCGAGACAGCACTTGAGGACGGTGAACTGATCACCGCCGTCGCGTTCCCGCTGCCCAAGCGGGCCGGCTATGCCAAGTTTCCCAACCCGGCGTCACGCTATGCCGTGGTCGGCGTCATGGTCGCGGAAACGGTGGAAGGGGTGCGCGTCGCCGTCACTGGCGCCGGGCCCTGCGTGTTCCGCGTCGGCGCCATGGAGACCGCGTTGGCCGGTGATTTTTCGCCCGCCGCGCTCAAGGGCATTACTGTCGATGCCAGCAATCTGAACAACGACATTCACGCCTCGGCCGAGTACCGCCAGCACTTGGTCGGTGTGATGGCGGGGCGCGCCGTCTTGGCAGCAGGTTAGGAATCAACAGCCCATGAACATCCCCCGTATCGGCGACTCGCAACTGCGCCAGGAAGATTTCCGCTTCCTCACCGGCCGTGGCACCTATATCGATGACATCAATCTGGACGGTCAGGTTTTTGCCGTCGTCGTTCGCTCGCCGGAAGCCCACGCCATCATCAAAACCATCAACACCGCCGATGCGCTCGCGGTCGACGGGGTGCTGCTGGTGGTCACCGGCAAGGATTGGCGGGATGCCGGCTATGGCCACATTCCGTCCAAGTCGGCGGTTAACAAGAAGCGTGATGGCTCGCCGATGAACGAGCCGCCGCGTCACGCCCTGGCCATCGACCGGGTCCGCTTCGTCGGCGAACCGGTGGCGCTGGTCGTCGCCGAAAGCCTGGAAGCCGCCCAGGAAGCCGCCGACTTGATCGACCTCGACCTGGAGACCCTGCCCGCGGTCTTCGAACAGCGTCAGGCTCGGGCCGACGGCGCGCCGCAGATCTGGGACGATATCCCAGGCAACCTGTGCCTGGATTTCGAACTGGGCGACAAGGAAGGCACCGACGCCGCCTTCGCCGAGGCCGACCATGTCATTTCACTTGGCGTGTTCAACAATCGGGTCACCCCGGCACCGATCGAGACACGCGGCGTCATCGCCGATTACGATGCCACCAGCGAAACCTTCACGCTGCACAATTCGACCCAGAACGTGCACGGCAACCGCGACACCATGGCGCAGGCGGTTCTCGGCATCCCGTCGGAGAAGCTGCATCACATCGCGCCCGACGTGGGCGGCGGTTTCGGCGCCAAGAATTCGACCTATCCGGAACCGCTCCTGATGCTGCATGCGACCCGCGCGTTGGGCCGGCCGGTGAAGTGGATCAACGACCGCTCCGGCAGCCAGCTTGGCGATACCCACGGCCGCGATCAATATTCCACCGTCGAACTGGCGTTGAAGGCTGACGGTACATTTTTGGCACTGCGCACGACCACAGTCGGCAACATCGGTGCCTACTGCTGGACCATCGGTCCGTTCACGCCGACCGGCGGCTCGGCGCGCACGCAGGGCGGACCCTACCGCCTGCCGGCCATGTACTATTCGGCGGAAGCGGTGTTCACCAACACCCAACCGACCGACCCCTACCGGGGCGCCGGCCGGCCCGAAGGCAGCTACATGATGGAACGGCTGGTCGAACGCGCGGCGCGCCAGCTCGGCATGGATCCGCTGGAACTCAGACGCAAGAACCTGCTGACCGCGGAGGAACTGCCGCGCAAATCGCCCATGGGTCTCGACGTGGATTGCGGTAATTTCCCGATCGTCTTTGAACAAACGCTGGCGATGTCCGATCGCCCCGGCTTTGCCGCCCGGGTCGCCGAAAGCGCCGCCCGCGGCCGCAAGCGCGGGTTTGCCATCGCCCCCTATCTGGAATGCACCGGCGGTGGTCCCAAGGAACACGCCGGCGTTACGTTTTCCGACGACGGCCGGGTGCGGCTCGCCGTCGGCAGTCAGTCGACCGGCATGGGACACGAAACCGCCCTGGCGCAGATTCTCGCCGCCCAACTGGGCATCGCCATCGAGAACATTGACTACGTGCAAGGCGACACCGGCGCGACGCCCATCGGCGGCGGCCATGGGGGGTCACGCGGCATGGAACTCGGCGGCAACGCGGTTCTGCAATGTGCCGGCGAGGTCATTGAGAAAGCGACCGCGTTGGCCGCGCACCTGTTGCAAGCGGACGCCGACGGCATCGCCTTCGAGGACGGCCTGTTCCGCGCCACCGCGACCAACCGGACCCTGTCCATGGCCGACGTCATCGCCGCGTCGCTGGACCCGGACAGATTGCCTGATGACATGTCGCCGGGCGCCCTTGATACCGCCAGCGTATTCGAGCGCGGCATTATCTCCATCCCCAACGGTTGCCATGCCGCCGAGGTCGAGGTCGACCCCGACACCGGCGTCATCGACGTGGTCGGGTTCTGGGTGGTCGACGATTTCGGCACCATCATCAATCCCATGCTGGCCGACGGCCAGGTCATGGGCGGCGCCGTTCAGGGCCTCGGGCAGGCACTGATGGAACAGATTGTCTATGATGCGGACAGCGGCCAGTTGGTCACCGGGTCGTTGATGGACTATGCGCTGCCACGCGCCGATAATGTGCCGCACATGGAACTCGCCTACTACGAAGGCGCACCGACGAAAAAGAACCCACTCGGCGTCAAGGGTGCCGGCGAGGCCGGCTGTTGCGGCGCGCCGCCGGCCATCGTCAACGCCGTGCTCGACGCGCTCAACGATCTCGGCGTCGAGGATTTGGAAATGCCGCTGACCTCGGAAAAGGTCTGGCGCGCCATCCAGGATGCGAAGAGCTAGATCAGAGGCCTGATGACACACCGCTTCGCCGAAAACGTTCTGCCTGATCTGGTCCGCTGGGCCGATGCCGGCGAGGCGACAGCGCTGGCGACGCTGATTAACGTCGAGCCGACGGGCCCGCGTCCGCCGGGTAGCCAGATGGCCGTCACCGAATCCGGCGATGCCGTGGGGTTCCTGTCCGGCGGCTGCGTCGAGGCGGCGCTGGTCGAGGAAACCCGTCTCGCCATGAAGGCCGGCACCAACCGAGTGGTGCGCTATGGCGAGGGCTCACCCTATTTGGATATCGCCCTGCCCTGTGGAAGCGCCATCGACGTCTTCATCGATGTCGGCCTGGACTCCGAGCTGGCGCGTCGCATCGTCGCGGCGCAGCAGGCGCGTAAGCCGGTACGGCTGGTGACCGATCTGAACAGCGGCGCCAGCGAGGTGTTTGAAACAACGGACGACGGCGGCCGGCCAGAACTAATCCGCGATGGCGACAAGATCGATCGCTTGTATCGCCCGCCGCTGCGCCTGGTCGTCGCCGGCAAGGGACCGGTCATCACCGCCGCCGTCGATGTCGCGCGGGCGGCTGGATTGACCGTCGATGTGGTGCCCGGCGACGACGATACGGCGCAGGCAGCCGGGGCGGCCGGCGCGATCGTCACCCGCCGCACCCGCGATCTGTCATTGGATCTGTGGTGCGCCGTGGCGACGCTTTACCACGAGCACGATCTGGAAGGCCCGACCCTGGAACAGGCCATGGCCTCGCCGGCCTTCTACATCGGCGCGCTGGGCAGCCGCACCACTCATGCGGAACGCCGGTCGTGCCTGCTTGCCGAGGGCCGCACCGAAGCGGAGGTCGGGCGCATCCACGGCCCCGCAGGCCTGCCCATCGGATCGAAAAGCCCGCCAGAAATAGCGGTGTCCGTACTCGCCGAGGTACTCGCCGCCTATCGGGAACGTTTCCGCGCATGATCGAGCCCCGGCGCGTCGCCGCCATCGTGCTGGCGGCCGGGCTGTCGCGGCGCTTCGGCTACGACAACAAATTGTTGCAGCCGCTCGGAACTAAGACGGTCGTCGCCACCACCGTGGCGGCGCTGATGGTCGCCGGCGCCGATCCGATTATCGTTGTCACCGGCCACGACGCGGCGGCCATCGCCACCGCCGTGGACGGCTTCGGCACGCGATGCATTCACAACCCGAATTTCGCCGATGGCATGGGCGGCTCCATCGCCGTCGGCGCACGGGAACTGACCAACGACAACATTGCCGGCGCCATCATCGCGCTGGGCGACATGCCCTACGTCAAGGCGGAAACCATCGCCGCGCTGATCGATGCCCTGGACGCCCCCGATGACATCATCGTCCCGACCATGGACGGCCGCCCCGGCAACCCCGTGCTGTTCGGCGGCAAGTATCTGGCGTCTCTGGCCGCCTGTTCGGGCGATGTCGGCGCCAAGGCGGTGCTGTTGCAGGCCGCCGACGCGTTGAAGACGATCGAGACGGGTGATCCCAACATCTTCCAGGATATCGACCGGCCGGAAGACCTATCCGACTGAGGAGTCTTGAGCATCGTGTCTGAGGGCGAGGACCGGACCTGGTGGCGAGTCGCGGTGGGTGGCGGCGCCGGCATGTTCGTCGCCATGGGCATCGGTCGCTTTTCCTATACCGCGCTGGTGCCCGCCCTGATCGAAAGTGGCCGCTTGGGCGAACTGGAAGCCGGATTGATCGGCGGCTTCAATCTGTTCGGCTTTCTTGTCGGTGCGTTTTTATCGGGACGACTCGCCCGCTCACTGCCGGCGCGACACCGGCTTACCCTTTGGGTCTGGCTTTGCCTGCTCGGCCTCGCCTGCTCGGCGCTGCCGCTCGGATTCGCCTGGCTCGCCTGGTGGCGCGGCGTGGTTGGTGCCATGACCGCCCTGATCATGATCGGCAGCGTCGCCGTGGCGACGGCCGACGTGCCGGAAGCCCGCCGCGCTTGGGCCGCGGGAACCGTTTACGCCGGCGTCGGCTTCGGTATTCTGCTATCCGGCACGGCGGTGCCGTCGCTGGTGGCGATCGGCATCGACTGGGCCTGGGGCGGCCTCGCCGGGCTCGGGTTGGCCGGCGCGCTTATCGCCCAGTGGGGCTGGCGGCGCGCGAGGGACGCGAACAGCGGACCACCCGCCCCGGCACCGCGCTTGGGCACCCTCGGCCCGGCCTTGACCGGCTTGGTCGCCGCCCACTTTCTGTTTTCGCTCGCCCTGGTGCCGCACACCCTCTACTGGGTTGATTTCATCGCCCGCGAACTCGGCCAGGGTCTCGGCACGGGCGGTGCTCATTGGGCGTTTGTCGGCGTATTCGCGGCGTTGGGCCCGTTGGCCGCCGTCATCCTCGGGGGACGCCTCGGCAACGCCGCGGCACTGTTGGTCTCGTTCGTGATCCTCGGCATCGGCATCGCCGCCCCCGCCGCGTCGGAAGCCTTCGTGTTCCTCGCCGCGTCGACGGTCATCTTCGGCGCGCAGCCCGGATTGGCGACCCTGTTGTCGGCGCGCGTGCGCGACCTGGGCACGGCCGACGGCATGGCCGGATTGATGCGCGTGATGATCCTCGCCAATGCCGTCGGATCGGGGATCGGCGGCCTCGCCTCGCCGATGATCCTTGAGGTCGTCGGCGATCCGCGCCCGCTGTTTCTGTTCGCCGGCGTGGCCATGGCGCTAGGCGCCGTCTGCTGCATGGCCCGCCCGCGCGGAGCACGATAACATCCAAACAATAACCGTATCAGGGAGCACACCATGCGATTGAAGGACAAGATTGCGGTCATCGTCGGCGCCGGTCAGCAACCCGGTGAAACCGTGGGCAACGGCCGCGCCACGGCGGTGCGTTTCGCCCAGGAAGGGGCGACCCTGCTGTTGGTCGATAACAATCCCGAGTGGGCCGAGGAGACTCGCCGTCTGGTCGAGGCCGAGGGCGGCGAGGCAGCGACACTGACCGCCGACATCACAGTTGAGGACGACTGCCGCGCCATCGCCGCCACCGCGCGGGAGTGTTACGGCCGCATCGACATCCTGCACAACAACGTTGGCCGGTCGCGTGGTGACCGGCCGACCACCGAGATGGACGCCGACATGTGGGACGAATTGATGACGATGAACGTCAAGGGCATGTTCATGACCTGTAAGCACGTGCTGCCGATCATGCGCGCGCAGGAATCTGGCGCCATCGTCAACATTTCGTCCACGTCATCCATCTGTGCGCGCCAGACCATCGCCTACAAGACCGGCAAGGGCGCGGTGAACACCATGACCCAGCATCTGGCGTGGGAGAACGCGCCGTTCGGCATCCGCGTCAACGCCATCATCCCGGGCCTCATCGACACCCCCATGGCGATCGAGCGGCGGGCCCGGGAACAAGGTGTCGAACGCGACGTGGTGCGCGAGGCGCGGAACGCGCAGGTGCCGCTCGGCAAGCGCATGGGAACCGCCTGGGACGTCGCCAACGCGGCATTGTTCCTGGCGTCGGACGAAGCTCGCTACACCACCGGCACGCTGCTGCCGGTCGATGGTGGTCTATTGGTCAAGATCGGCTGAGCGCGCGCGAATGCCGTCGATGAGGGCCGCGTCGAACGCCTCGGCGCACTCGTACATGACCCAGTGGCCGGCATCGTCGATCAGCGTGAAACCGGCGTCCGGATCGTGACCGCGCAGAATACCCTCGATCGTTTTCAGGTTGGGTTGCGCATAAACGTCGTCGCGCCCCCAGATACCATTGATCGGTGACGTCACGCGCGCCAAGGCCCGCGTCAGCGAGTCGGTGTCGGCGATGCCGTGCGTGCGCACCCGCGCCCGGGTGACGTTGCCCAATTGCAGGTAAGCGGCGAGATCGTCTGCGTTGGCCGGATCGCCGACCATGATGATGCCCAGGTTCTTGCGTTGAACCTCGAGTTTCTGTTGTTCACTCATGTCGCGGGCCATCGGCGTCAACGACCCCCGCAGGCCGTCCCACGGCAGACCGAAGGCGGCGGAACCGATCAAGGTCAGGCTGGCGACACGCGCGCCCTCGGCCGCCGCCAGATAGGTGGCGACGATGCTGCCGAGGGAAAACCCGGCGAGCTGATAAGGCGTCGTCTCGCCGAGCAGTTCCCGGATACCGTCGGCGATCACCGCCGCCACCATTGTCATGGTCGCCGGATAGTCATCATGCATGAACGCCCGCGGCGGCATGTCCGATGACCCGAGGCCAGGCATGTCGGCGACGTGCAATCTGAAATGCTTGCTTAGCGTCCGGATATTGCGAAACCAATGGGTCCACGACCCGGAGCCGCCATGCAACAGCACCAGCGGCGGTCCGTCACCCCACAGGCGCCAGACCATGCGGCCATCGCCGCACGGGGTCTCCCGCCGCTCGGCCTCGGCGGCGAGGCGCGCCACCTGTTCTGCCGGCGCGTGGTTTGTGGGGACAGCGACAGGGGCGCGCTCAGGTCGGATCATTGGAAACCTCGACGACGACCTTGCCGAAATTTTCCCCGCGCAACAATCCGATCAGGCCGGCCGGGGCGTTTTCCAGGCCCTTGATGCGGTGCTCGCGATATTTCAACCGGCCGTCCGCGATCCAGCCGGCGGCCTGATCGAGGAATTCCGGTTGCTGGTCCCAGAACTGGCGGACGATGAACCCCTGCACGGTCAGCCGGTTGGTTAGGATCGATCGCATCAGTAACGGCAGCTTATCGGGCCCGGGCGGCAGGTCAGTCATGTTGTACTGCGAAATCAGGCCGCAAACCGGCATGCGGGCGAAGAAGTTAAACAATGGGATCACCGCTTCCAGGACGTGGCCGGCGACATTCTCGAAATAAACGTCGATGCCGTCGGGGCAAGCCGCCGCCAGTTGCTCGGCGAAATCCGCCGCGTGGTGATCGATGCACGCGTCGAAGCCGAGTTCGTCGGTGACATAGGCGCACTTCGCCGGCCCGCCGGCGACGCCGACGGCGCGGCATCCCTTGATCTTGGCAACCTGGCCGACGACGCTGCCGACGGCGCCCGACGCGGCGGCGACAACCACCGTCTCGCCCGCTTGCGGCTTGCCGATGTTGAGCAGCCCCGTGTAGGCCGTCAGTCCCGGCATGCCGAGAACGCCGAGTGCCGTGGAGATTGGCGCCGCCGCCGGATCGACCTTGCGCACCCCCCTGCCATCGGAAACGGCATAATCCTGCCAGCCGGTACGGCCCTCGACGATGTCACCCGGCGCGAAGTCGGGATGGTTGGAAATCTCGACGACGCTGACGGCACCGGACTCCATGACGCCACCGATCTCGACCGGCTTGGCATAGGACCGTTCGGCGTTCATCCGCCCCCGCATGTAGGGATCGAGCGACATGTAGATCGCGCGCATGCGAAACGCACCGGCGCCGGGCTCGGGGATGGGCGTTTCCACCATCTCGAAGTCCGCCGCGACAGGTTCGCCATCGGGCCGCCGTGCCAACAGTATCTGCCGGTTGATTGCCGCCATGTGGATTGCGCTCCCATTATTTCCGAGTCCTCGGGGCCATCTTTCAACTGAATACGGCGTCATGTAAACTGTATACAAGCCGCGCAGATGCGGGTTGGGGAGGGATTCATGAAATACGCCGTCATTTCCGCCGATTGCCACATCGACCTGCCGCGAGCCACCCAGCGCAAGGTCATCTGCGCCAACGCCGCCACGCTCTACGGTTTCGACGCCGACTAGACGACGCCCCTTTTCGACGATTCAGCAAGGAGGACGACCCCATGCGCCAAACCACGCGTCTGCGCGAACTCTTGAAATCCGGCGAAACCCTGGTGGTTCCCGGCTGTTACAACGCCATGTCGGCGCGGATTCTCGATCAGGCCGGCTTTGCCGCCGTCTACATGACCGGCTACGGCACCTCGGTATCGCTGCTCGGCATGCCCGACGCTGGCCTCGCCACCATGACCGAGATGCAGGCCAACGCGCGTTACATCGCCAACGCGGTCGACGTGCCGGTGATCGCCGACGCCGACAACGGCTACGGCAACGCCATCAATGTCATCCGCACGGTGCGTGAATACATCCAGACCGGCGTCGCCGCGATCCACATCGAGGATCAGGTCATTCCCAAACGCTGCGGCCATGTCGCCGGCCGCCGAGTCATCCCGATGGTGGAAGCGGTCGGCAAATACCGCGCCGCCGCCGACGCCCGCGATGAAATCGACAAGGACTTCGTCATCATCGCCCGCACCGATTCCCGAGGCGCCGTCGGCGGCAGCATCGACATTGCCATCGAGCGCGCCAACGCCTACCTCGCCGCCGGTGCCGACATGGCCTTCGTCGAGGGGCCGACCGACATGGCAGAGGTGGAACGGGTGTGTAGGGAGGTCGAGGGGCCGATCCTCTATAACCAGACCGGCGTCTCGCCGCGTCTCAGTGAACAGCAGATGAACGATCTCGGCATCGCCCTCACCATCCTGCCGGGCGCCATGCTGCGGGTCTCCCTCCGCGCCCTGCAGGACTTCGCCAATGACCTCAAACAGCGCGGCGTCGCCGCCGAGACCGAGGGCGCCGCCGCCGCGGCCGCCGCCACCGGCCAACCCCTCGGCGACCTCCACACCTTCGCCGGCTTCGACCAGATCAAGGCCTGGGAAGAGGCCTACATGGATGAGGCGGAACTGGAAAAATACGCCGATACGGTGGGGTTCCAGCCGAGCGGGGACGACTAACCCCGCGCCCCAAAAATGACGAAACCCCCTGGTTTCCCAGGAGGTTTCGATGGTGGGCACGACTGGGATTGAACCAGTGACCCCCTCGATGTCAACGAGGTGCTCTCCCGCTGAGCTACGCGCCCTTTATCCCGCCGCTCACCTCGGGTGTGAACGTCGAGAGGTCGGGTTTTAACGCTCGTCCGCCACCTTGACAAGCCCGGGACAAGCCCAAGACACGCCAAGGCCACCGGCAGGAACGGCAACCGGTGGCGCCGGGCCGTTCGGCAACGGCATCGTTGCACCACCCCGCCAGCCGCGATAGAAAATTCGTTCGACCATTCGGCAGTTTCATGATCGGCCCCGGATCGGGTCAACGCCGGAGACGAACGCGAAAGGACCTCGAATGGCGCCGTCGGTTCAATGCCTCTCACATCCATTGGACGCGGCCCTACTGGCGCGCGCCGATGTCGAGGTGCGACGGCCGTCGCGGCTGCTTTCCCCCGCCGTGTTCGCCTCGCCGCATTCGGGCCGTCGTTATTCACCCGACTTCCTGACCGAGGCGCGTCTGGACGCCACCCGGCTGCGTAAGTCCGAGGACGCTTTCGTCGATGATCTGTTTGACGACGTGCCGGCGCTGGGCGCGCCGTTGTTACTGGCGCATTTCCCGCGCGCCTATCTGGACGTCAACCGGGAAGCCTATGAGCTGGATCCGGACATGTTCACCGATGAACTGCCCGATCACGTGGTCACCCGGTCGCCCCGGGTCGCCGCCGGTCTCGGCACGGTGCCGCGCATCGTCGCCAACGGCGAGGAAATCTATGACGGGCGGCTTTCGTACGCCGCCGCCAAGGCTCGCATCGAGCGCCATCATCACCCCTATCACGCGGCGCTCGCCGCCTTGTTGAGCGAGGCCCAGAGCGGTTTTGGCGCTGCCCTGCTGGTGGATTGCCATTCCATGCCGTCGGCGGGCACCGCCGAAGTCGCGGGGCGGGGGCGAAAGCGGGTCGATATCGTGCTTGGCGACTGTCACGGTTCCGCCTGCGCGCCCGAGGTCACGGCGGCCGCCGAACAGGCGTTGCGCGACGCCGGCTTCAACGTCATTCGCAACAAGCCCTATGCTGGCGGACACACAACCCGACACTACGGCCGGCCAATAGCCGGCGTGCATGCGATCCAGGTCGAAATCAACCGCGCTCTCTATATGGACGAGGCGCGATTGGCCCAAGGCACCGAATTCGCCGCCATGAAGGCGCGGCTTCGGCCCATGACAGAGGCGCTGGCGACAATCGACACGGATTTTCTATTGCCCCGGGTCGCTGCTGAATAACGCTTTTCCTGTTGCGATGCACCATTTTTTTCTTGTGCGGCCGCGCCAAAAAAGAACGGGCCGCGCAAGCACGGCCCGAGTTTGGGAGGAAACATCCTATATCGCGGCATATTGGGAGACTAAAGGGGGGAGATGCCCGCCGAATGCCGCGATGGGTTATACTAGGCATGCGATTTCGCAATCGCAACAATAAATATTGTGCCATGCAGCATTTTTTACTGAGCCATCTACGATGGCCGCCGGCGCCCCGCCGCGCGCCGTTAATCTCTTGAAAACCTTACACCCTTAATCTGCCACCAGGCCGTGATCCCGCTTCCTGGCACGGGGTTTGCTCCATTCCCGGGTAGGTATTGAGGGTTTGAACATGCGTTTCGGCACCATGGCGACGGCGGCAATCAGCGCGGCGATACTGGCGGCGATCCAAGCAACGCCGGCACACGCCCTGCAACCCATTGATAACGCATGGAACTTATGTGCAGCGCATACGCAGGCACAGGAACGCCAACTGGGCATCCCGCGCCACCTATTGACCGCCATTTCCCTTGCCGAATCAGGAAAATGGGATAAAAGCCGCCGGGCAATCTTTGCCTGGCCGTGGACGGTCACCGTGTTCGGCAAAGGCCGTTTCTATGACAGTAAGGCCGAGGCCCTGGCCGATGTGGAGGTCCTGCGCGGCCAAGGCGTCACCAATATCGACGTCGGCTGCATGCAGATTAACCTGCACTTCCACGGCGACGCCTTTGCCAGCCTGTCGGAAGCGCTGGAACCCAAGAATAACACGGCCTACGGCGCCGACTTCCTGAAACGTCTTTACGATGAGAAACGTTCGTGGACGCTCGCCGCCGGTCGCTACCATTCGGCAACACCGGATCGCGGTCAGTATTACCGCCGCAAGGTGACCCGACTGTGGGCCAAGTTGAAGGGCATATCGGAGGACCTAATTGCCCGGGTCGATGGCCGCAAACTGCCGCCCACGCAATCCCCCGGCGACCCATCCGGCACCATTTCAAGCGCCGAGGTCCGCGTCGATCGCATCCGCCAACTGCCCGCCGCCGCGCGTTACATCGACGACGCGCGCACCCAACAGCTCAATGGCAGCCTGGCCAAGCGCCGCGCCGCCGCGGCGACCGTCGCCACCGGCGCGAACGGCCAAGCCCGCAAGGATACACGCCGCCAGCAACTGGCCGCCTGGCGCAATGCGCGTTCGCGCCCGGAAGCCTTGAAACACTTGGTCGCTCTCAGAACCGCCGAACTGCAACGCAAGCGCAAGGACGAGATCAAGCAATTGATGACGTTCGACCGCGACAAGGCGTTTGCGCAGAGGCGCCAAAATCAGATGAAGAGCTGGCGCAAACACCGCTACGTCCTGACCCCGCCGGTGCCCACGGCGGCGACACCCATCATTCCCGCCGCCGACCCCTCCTGACGTCAATCTGGCCTGACGCCCGCCCCACCGTCTGCTAACGTTTCCCCCGCACATGTGGGCGGGACAATTCCATGCGGTTCGTCGACGGCAATACGGCACACCGCCTGTTGGATTACGAGGCGTTAATCGATGCGCTGGAGCAGGCCCACAAGGGCGACATGCCGCTGGTCGATACCTCGACGCTGGTGCCACCCGAGGGCCAGGGTGTTCCCGGAGAGGGGTTTCTGATCCTGCCGGCCTGGAACTACGGCACCATGTTCGGCGTCAAGATGGTCACCGTGCTACCGACCAACGCCGCCAATCCAGGCAACCATCCGAGCATTCAGGCGGTTTACCAGTTGTTCGATGGCGACACCGGCACGCCGACGCTGACCGTCGACGGCAACGCGTTGACGTTGCGCAAGACCGCCGCCGATTCCGGCCTTGGCACCCGCTACCTGGCGCGCCGCGACGCGCACTGCCTGCTGATGGTCGGCGCCGGCGAACTGGCACCGCACCTGATCCGCGCCCATGTGGCCGAGCGCCCCACAATCGGCCGCGTGCTGATCTGGAATCGCGGCATGGAACGCGCCGCCACCCTGGCGGAAATGCTGCTGCGTGACGGCATCCCGGCGGAAGCGACGGCCGACCGGGAAGCGGCGGCGCGCGAGGCCGACATCATCTGCTGCGCCACCATGTCGGCGGAACCGCTGATCCTGGGTGAGTGGTTGAAACCCGGCGCCCACCTGGACCTGGTCGGCGGCTATACGCCCGAGATGCGCGAGGCCGACGACGAGGCGGCGCGCAAGGCCTCGGTGTTCGTCAATTCACGCCGCTTTACCCTGGGTCGCGCCGGTGACATCACCCAGCCCATGGAAAGCGGCGCCCTCACCGCGGCCGACGTGCTCGCCGACCACTTCGACATCTGCCAGGGCAAACACCCGGGCCGCACCTCGGACGACGAGATCACCTTTTTCAAGAACGCCGGCGGCGCCCATCTGGATCTATTCACGGCGGCGTTTCTGCTGGAGCACATGGACGCTGCCTGAAAACCGTCCGAGACTTCCCTGAGCGGCGGGCGTACCATTGATGTGTGCCGGCTAGTTTTCCTCGAATAGAACTAGAGCGTGAGTCGTGGCCCTTCAGCTATTGACTTTTCCGAAAATGCGCCCATATATCACATAAGTTGTTTACGTTTTACGTTTTAAGTGTGTTACGTGAATTGCCGGTCAGCCGGTTGGTTTATTTATCCCCTGACAATGTGAGTCGTTAAACACCCCGCCCATCACATGATGTGAGGCGCGGATACTAAACTCCTGTTAGAGGACATGATAATGACCACAGGTACTGTAAAATTCTTCAATGCAGCCAAGGGCTTCGGCTTCATCGAACCCGAAGACGGCTCGAAGGACGCTTTTGTCCACATTTCCGCCGTCGAACGCGCCGGCATGAGTTCCCTAAGCGAAGGGCAAAAGCTCACCTATGATGTCGAGCCCGGCCGCGACGGCAAATCTTCCGCCGAGAACCTGAAGGCCGCCGACTGACGCGGTTGCGAGTTTCGACGCGGAATATTTCACTAAATACGACCAAGTGATGGCGCCTTGGCGCCGTCATTTGAAGACTGAACCGATGAGCCAGTTGGCATGATCGTTGATGGCCGCAAGGTCCGATGATCACGCCAATTGGCCCGGTTTCTCAGATTTTTTAAATTTACCGCCGGCGATGTGCCCAGCCTTGCTCCCGGGCTTTGCTCGAGAGCGGCCGTCACCGGCCTATGCGATATCAAGGAAGAAACATGAGTAGAGAACAAAACTTTTTGATCACATATGGCCTACATAATTTCGTCACCTATTCTCGGAAACACGGCAAGCATGCCTTTTTCATCAAAAGCCAGGAACGACAGAAAATGATCAACCATGCGAAGGCGCTGATCGTCGGGAGTTTCGGCGAAGCAGCGGGCATTCATGTGGCATGAAACCGGCTCGTCAACATGGAATCCGATGACCACGCCAAATCAGCGCACAAGCGGACAATTAACCGTTTAAGCTTCCACGTTTTGGAGACTTGAGGCGGATCAATCCCTCAAGCCA
>JAYOFM010000059.1:4638-22835 GCA_038117225.1 Rhodospirillales bacterium | reverse complement strand
TGCGTGTTGGCGGCGCCACCGAGGTCGAGGTCAAGGAGAAGAAGGATCGCGTCGACGATGCGCTCCACGCAACCCGCGCCGCGGTCGAGGAAGGTGTCATCGCCGGTGGCGGTTCGGCCCTGCTGTTCGCCACCAAGGCGCTCAACAGCGTATCGCCGGAAAATGACGATCAGAAGGTCGGCGTCGAGATCGTTCGTCGTGCCTTGCAGGCGCCGCTACGTCAGATCGCCGAAAACGCCGGCCACGACGGTGCCGTAGTCGCCGGTAAGTTGCTCGACCAGAAGGACAGCAACCACGGCTTCGACGCCCAGCAGGGAACCTACGTCGATATGGTGAAGGCGGGTATCATCGATCCGACCAAGGTTGTGCGCACGGCGTTGCAGGATGCCGCGTCGGTGGCCAGCCTTTTGATCACTACCGAGGCCATGGTCGCCGAGAAGCCGGAACCGAAGTCTTCGATGCCGGCGGCGCCGGACATGGACGGCATGGGTGGCATGGGCGGCATGGGCTTCTAAGCCAGCGGACCATTCGATCTAAACGGATCAGGGCCGTCCCTTCGGGGGCGGCCCTTTTTCATGGCGGGATCAGATGACCTCGAACCAGGTCACCATGCCCGCGGCCATGTGTTCGACCATGTGGCAATGAACCAACCATTTGCCAGGATTGTCGGCGACGAAGGCAATCTTGGCGCGCTCGTCGGCCCGCAGGAGTTCGGTGTCACGCCAGGGGGCGTCGGCGACCACTTTTCCGTTGCGTTCGATGACACGGAAATGATGGCCATGCAGATGCATGGCATGCGGCCAGCGGGTGTCGTTGTTCATGTCGATGACGACGGTGCGTCCACGTGTGACGCGTCGCAGGGGCGTCTCCGGCAGGCCGGCGACGCCGTTGAACGCCCACACCAGGTTCTGTTCGCGGGCCAATTCTCGCAGGCCCATGGTCTTGCCTTTGAAGGTCGCTTCCGCCAGCCCGCCCATGGCGCCGCCTTCCATCAGCAGCGGCAGCGTTTCGGCCTCCGCCAGATCGAGGGTCGTCGGCAGCGGATTTGCCGGCAATCTGAACGCACCCAGCGGCGGGCGGGCGCCAGTGTCCGGGTCGCCGGCCATCGTCACCGCCAGTGTCGCCGCCGGCACTGGGTTGCTTGTCGAGACTTCACGTATGGTGCGCGTGACGCCGGTATCCGTCGGCGCGTCGAAGACCACATCGGCGCGTTGCGATGGCGCCAGCACTAGGCGATCGCCGACGGGGAGTGGAGTCGCCAATGGCTGTCCGTCGAGGGCGACCACGACTCCATCCAATTCGGAGAAATCGAACGCCATGATACGGGCGTTGGCGGTGCTGACGCAGCGCAGTCGAATCCGGGCGCGGGGCCGCGCCGTCAGTTGCGGCGTCGAGCGGCCGTTGATTGTCAGCCAATTCCCCAGCCGCCCACCGTGTGCCCAGTCATGCAACTGGCCGAAACTGGCGTCGTCGATGGCACCGTCGGCGCCGAGCCGCCAGTCATCGGCGATAAAGACAAGATCCTGATCGACGGCCACTGGTTCCGCTTCCTCGATCACCACCAGACCATAGAGCCCGCGCGCCATCTGTTCCCATGAGCGATGGTGCGGGTGATACCAGTAGGTGCCGGCATCTGGCGGCGTGAAGATATAATCGAAACGGCCGCCCGGCGGGATCGGGTCCTGGGTCAGCCCGGCGACACCGTCCATGGCGTTTTCGATGCGTAGCCCGTGCCAGTGCACCGAAGTCGGTTGTGTCAAACCGTTGTTGACACGGATATACGCGGGTTGGCCCTGTTTGAGGCGCAACACCGGCCCAGGGACCTCGCCGCCATAGGCCCATACGGGTGTCGCCGCCGCCTTCGGCATCAGTAGCGCGGTTGCCGGCGCGGCACGCAGATCGATAAAAGGCGATGCTGCGGCCGAAGGCCACGCACCGCCCGGTGCCGTCACCAGACCCACCGCCGCAACGCCGGTGCCGAGGAAGTGCCGTCGTGAAATCATGCTCGACAATTAGTGTGTCACGCGGACTGAAACAAGGCACGGCAAAGCAAATGCGCGTGGCTCGTCTTCGCGGCGAACCTCCTCATCCGCACTGCGTTGAATTCCTGGCGCCAATATCCTGGATCTTCGGTTGCGGGCGCGTCGGTATCAGGGGGTGATCTTCATCATGGAAATCCTTTAAACGTTTTCGGGGCGAACGGGTAGTGGGATGATCTCGCACCGTTCTGATCCTCAAGCATTGCGCCGAAGGAATTCCGTCGTGCTTTGAAAGTATTTTTTTCATTTGCCGTGATATCGCCATTTTTCCCGGTCACTGTGACGGTGCGCATAGCGGCATGCCGTGGTTGCGCGTATGAATCGTGTCAGCGTAGCCGGTCACGCAAGACGCCGCGCCCGCCGACGCCAAAAAGAACATCAGAAACCCGGTTTCGGGAGTTGGAGTGAGACGTGACGTAACCATCAACGGATGGGGCGTCGGCGACCGATGGTCGATGCCCAGCCCAGATGAAGGAGCACACCGATGGCACAGGAAATTCTCGCCCCCCGAATCGATCATCGCTCGACCGTGCAATCGGACTCCAGCGGCGGTCGCTGGCCAGGTCCCGTTACGATTGCCGCCGGTCTGTTCGCTGTGGCGCTGACGGTTACGGTCATGGCGCTCGATGTGCCGCCGCTCGATCCGCACACAGCACCTCTTGCCGAGAGTGGCGGCAAGCTGGCGCGGGTCGCCTCGGCGCCGGCGCCGACGAACGCGGATGCGGGCGCCGGCAAGCCGATTATAACCAGAGAAAAAAGTTGGGATGGCGGCATCGCCGATATCGTCGCCTGGCTCGACCGGGCCGTCGCCGGTAACGACTAGGTTTTGACCTCCGCGGTCGCCGTGCGCGCCGCCAGTGTGATGGCGGCGAGGCCGAGCAGGGCGCCGCCGCCGGCGACCATCAGCACCACGTCATAACCGCCAAAGCGCCAGATCACGCCGGCGATGGTCGGCGCCAGCGCGAACACCGCCAGATAGGGCACCGCCAGCATGCCGGCGATGACGCCGTGACGCCGCCGGCCGAGCAGGTCGGCGACGGCGACCGGGCGGATGATCGTGGTAATGCCGTAACCGGCGCCGTGAAACAGCACGAATACCACCAGCAGCATCGGCGCGGCCCCCGCGCCCAACAGCGCTAGCGCCGAAAGGGCCATGGCGACGAAGGCACCCATGGACATGCCGACGGCGGCGATATTACGTTCGAAGGCATACAGGGCGAGCCGGCCCATCACCTGCATGGGGCCGATCATGGCGGCGGCGAAGACGGCGGTATCCTGATTGACGCCGCGCTCGAACAGCAGCGGCAGCAGATGCGCGATGATCATGCCGTGATTGAAGGCGATCATGGCGAAGGCCAGCGCCAGCAGCCAGAAGGTCACCAGTTGCTGGCGCGTCAGCGGCTGGCCGGTATTGACCGCGTGTTCTTCCGGCGGTGCCTGATCGTCGTCTTCCGCCTGTTTCACGGCGTAGAGGATCAGCGGCGCGGCGACGAATAGAATGACCGCGGCGAAGACCAGCGTGACGCCGCGCCAGCCGATGATGCCAATCAGTGCATGGGCGCTGGGGAACGCCAGCGTGCCGGCGAACCCGGCGACCAGCGTCACTAGGGTGATCGATTGCCGCGCCCGCTCGCCCATGTATCGGGTCAGCACGGCGAAGCAGGGCTCGTACAGACAACCGGCCATGGCGATACCGATGCCCGTCCAGATAACGTAGAACTGCCAAAGCGCGGTGACCTGTGACAGCAATGCCATCAGTACGGCGGCGCCGACGGCGGAGCCGACGAAGATGATCCGACCGTGATCATGGTCGATCTCGCGGCCCGCCAGGGGCGCCAGCACGGCGGCGACCAGCAACGCCGACGTCAGGCCGACGGAAAGTTCGGCCTTCGACCATCCGAGGTCGCGTTCCCAGGCGTCAAGCAAGGCCGGAAATAGGTAATAAAGACCCGCCCATAGCAGCATCTGCGCGATGGCCAGCGGCCACACGATGCGCTTGAAGTATCGAATTTTCTGTTCGGGCATGGTCCGGTTGGGCTCCCGGCGCGGTGGCGCGGTGTGGCCATCATAACCCGTCGGCGCGTTCGCCGATACGGCGGTCCTATGCGCCGACGCCGAGCGCCTCGGCCAGTTGCGGGAAGGTATCGACGATGATGTCGTGATGCGGGTTGGCGGTCGGGTCGGGCGGCCCCGCCGGGCCCCATTCGTCGGGCCGGCGCACGAATGCGGTCTTCATGCCGACGGCCTTGGCGGCGTCGAGGTCGAAGTTGTGGCAGGCCACCATGCAGACCTCGCCGACGTCCAGTTGCAGGAATTTGGCTGCCGTCTCATAGGCTTCCGGGATGACCTTGTACTTGCCGATGGCCTCGCAGGAAATCACCGCGTCCCAGCTCAAGCCGTTGCGCCGCGCGGTGTCGATAATGATGCGAAAGCTGAGAATGGTGAACGAGGCGCAGATGTACCGCCGACGCAGCTTCGGCAACACCGCCGGAAAATCCGGCCAGCATTGCAGGTTGTGGACGCGATCCCACCAGATGGCCCGGCGTTCATCTGCGTCGAGCATGTCCATGTCGAATTCGGCCAGTATATCGTCCAAGGCGGCCCGGTGGGCCTCGTCGAAGTTATAGGTCGGCGGTGCATCCTTGCCGAGATTGAGCATGCGCCCGAGCGATCCCTTGCGGATTTGATTGGCCATGGCGCCCCAGTCCTTGGTTATCCCGTGCCGGCCGCCGGCCTCGGCCAGGGCCTCGCTGAACCCGGTGTGCCAATCCAGAATGGTACCGCCCGTATCGAAGGTCAGGGCCTTGATGTCGCCGATGCTCATGGGGGCTCGCTTTGCTGATGAAGACGTGCACTGAACGTCATGATAGCCGGGTTCGGTTGGTCGGCAAGCGCGCCAACGCGAAAATTCATCGATATCTCCGATCACGGTTCGGCTAGAGTGAAAACCCTGCTTGTCTTTGGTCCTTCTAATGCACGGGCTGAGGGTTGGCTCTTAACTGTGCGTCACATTCTCGCGAGTCGGCCCGAGGGGAGATATCAATATGGCACGAACCGCCGTCGTCACCGGTGCCAGCCGCGGTATTGGCAATGCCATCGCCCGGCGCCTCATGGCCGAGGGCTGGCGGGTGATCAATCTCGACCGCGCGGCGCCCGATGATGACGACGCCGACGGCAGTGAGCCGGCGTGGATTGAAACCGATCTCGCCGATCCAGCGTCTATCGCCGCCGCCTTCGATATTATCCAGCGAGATACCCGGGTGACCGGTCTGGTCAACAATGCCGGTGTCGCCCTGGTGGACGTGCTGGAGGACTCCTCGGTCGAGGATTTTGATCTGACCATGGCGGTCAACATGCGGGCCCCCATGTTGTGCGCGCAGGCGGTGTTCGAGGATATGAAGGCGGAAGGCTTCGGCCGCATCGTCAACATTGCCAGCCGCGCCATGCTGGGCAAGACCCACCGCACGGCCTACGCCGGCTCGAAAGGCGGGCTCGCCGCCATGTCCAGGGTGTGGGCGCTGGAACTGGCGCCGCATGGGGTTACCGTCAACACCATCGCCCCGGGGCCGATCGCCACGGAACTGTTCGTGCGCGCCAACCCGCCGGATATGCCGCGCACCCAGGAAATCATCGGCACCATCCCAGCCGGCCGGCTCGGCGAGCCGGACGACATCGCCCACGCCGCCGCGTTCTTCATGGATGAGCGCGCCGGCTTCACCAACGGCCAGACGCTCTACGTCTGCGGCGGTATCACACTCGCCAGAGGCGGCAGTTAGAGCGTACGGCGGCTATCAATCAAAGATGACAAAGGTACGGCTCTCGATGCTTTCACGTGGCGGCGTGTCGGGACTGGTTTCCGGCAGCGAAAAGGCGGTGTGCGGCGTGAAGCGGGCGCGGCCGTCATGGAGGCTGTCCCAGCCCTTGATCAGCAACACCTCGTCGCGGCGCATGGCCGAGGCATAGTACCAGCGCTGCCCGGGCGCGTGCGCCAGGTGGTAGATCTCGCCGACCCGGTCGGGGAATATCTGATCGGTGGCGACCAACTGGTCCGCATCGATGCTCGTGGCATCGGCGAGCGCCAATGGCGAACGCATCACCGGGCCCTTGATCGGGCGCCAGACGTTGACCTGGGCAACCCGGGTACCGGCGGCGGCGAGGCGCTCGGCTTCGTTGGTGCCGATCACGTCACGCAGCCGGGCCGGGCCGCTCTTTTCCGTGTAGTCCACATGAATGCGGCTCGCCGGGCCGCGCCGCCCATCCAGGTTGGCACTCCCGGCGCCGCCGTCGGAGCGCCGGGTGGCATCGAAGACCACGACTCGGCCGGCGCCGAGCCGGTGCTTCAACAGTTCCTCGATCTCGTGGCGATAAACCGTCGCCACCGCCGCATCATCGTAGAGGTCATCGACGGCAGTAGCGTGGTCGAGCAGGGCGAAGCCCTGGAGATCGACGGAAATATCGCCGGTGAACGGGCGCATATCGGTGATCGGCACCGTGATGCCGTCCACATCGAACAACTCGACCGGCGCGCCACCAGTTAGCGCGGCGCTTTGCAGGACCGGCTTGGTGTCCTGCGGAACAATGAATTTCAGCGGCGCGCGGACATCCGTGGCGGTCGCGTGTGTGAAGGATTGCAACAGACTTGTCGCGGGAGACGACGCGCGCGGTGTGGGAGAGACTATCTGGTTCATGGCCGCATTCCTTATTTGGCGCCCATTATAGGGCGTGGCGTGCCAATCTTATATTTCATGCAATTAAAGACATAAATAGTCCATTAATGAACTATCATATGAATAAAATGATTAAATCAAAGGCGTCAGAGTTCCACCGGCATAGGCGATTATCGAGCCAACAACGCCAGTGTGCGCGCCATCTCGTTGCGCATGATCAGCAAGCCCTCGTCGACGCCCTGGCCGGGTTTCACCATCAGGATGTCGGCGCGGCAGGCGAGCGCGATGTGCGCCGAGATGCGCGCCGACTGGTCGGTCTCGTTGGCGGAGCCGCCGCAATAGGCGCCGACGCCGCGCTCGCGGCAGTACAACAGGGCCGCGATGGAATTGGTGATGCCGCCGAGGTCCGGCATCTTCACCTGGATCATGTCGACGGCGCCGGCATCGGCGAACAGCTTGACGTCGTCCAGGGTGTTGCACCATTCGTCGGCGACTAACCCGACTTTGATACCGGCATCGGCGAGCCGCTCACGCAGGCCCTTGAAGGCGTCGATCTGGCCCTGCTGGGTGTCGGCGACGAAGGGGGTTTCGAGTAGCAGCGGGCAAGGTGATGCCCGTCCGGCGAGCTCGCCGATGAACCCGGCGATGGCGTCCAGGTTCATCTCGAATAATTCGCCAATTCCGCCGTAGACATCCAGATGAATGCTCGGCCGATAGCCTTCCGCCCCCAGTTCACCGACCCGCCGCGACAGCCAGCCGGCATAGTCGAGCAGCGCCGCGCCGTCCGGCCCGAGATCGGCGGCGGCGATGAAGTTGGCGTGGGGTAGAACCTCGATCCCCTTGATCATCATCTTCTCGGCCGACGCCGGCTGATCCGTCGGACACATGCCCAGCATCGGGATCATGGTCTCCGACACCGCCGAACCGTACTCCCGCGCGACCGTTGCGGCCATCGGCTCATGCCGTGCCAACGCCGCCGCGTGCAGCAATGCCTGACTGACGCCGTAGCGCACGGCGGTGTGCAGCCGCCTGCCGTCGACCACCATGCCGTCGATCTCCTCGGCAATGCTTCTGAACGAGCCGATATCCCGCCCGACAACCGCGGCCCGCACGGCGCCGTCCAGCACCGGCCGATGCGCCGCCGCGACGAACACCGGATCGCGCCCGGCGGCGCCGGAAAAAATTACGTCCATGCAGTCGCCGACCGCGACCTGCCGGTCCTCCAGCACCAGCATCACCGAGATCATCTCCCCCGGCTGCATGATCCGCCGAAATCCCGGCGTCACCGGCTCACCCTCGATATCGATGCCGTTCTTGCGCCCCAACCCGGCGCGGATCGCCGCCAGATCCTTGATCATGTAACCCGGAAGGCCGGGAACGTAGAGGAGGTCGGTGATTTTCATGGAGCGGGCGTTCCGAGACAGTTGTGAGAGATAGGGTGAAATTTTGGTCGCGCACCACATGCATAGTATCACTTCGTACATGGCGCCGGGCGAAATCGCTATCCCTTTCATCCCTGTACAGGGCCTGGTCGACACTTCCGGTCTCGACCAATCCGCATACCGCTATATGGCCGGTCCTCCGCCCGAAACCAAAAAGGTTCACGGGCATGAGCTTATCAACAGGAAAATGATTTTTCCTGCGGCGTATCCCGGCTGGACCGTGCTACCGTCGTGGTGACTTCGGATGAGAGATTAGGGGGCGGGCCTGGAGAGGGGCGCGCGATGATTCGACGTCAGGTGGACTACGACCTCAGCCTGCTGAATATTCTGGTGCTGGAGAAACGCGTGCTGATCCGCACGTTGCTGACCGGGATTCTGCGCGAGCTCGGAGTCTCCACCGTGCAGAGCACGTCAGACCCGGAAAAGGCTTATCGCATGTTCTGCGCCTTTCCCAGCGATGTCGTGATCAGCGACTGGACCCTGGACCGCGACGGCGCCGGCTTTATCAAGCGATTGCGTGACGAGAGTTCGCCGAACCCGTTCGTGCCGATCATCGTCACCGCGCCGACGACGGAACTGAGCGAGGTTCGCCGAGCCCGCGACGAGGGCATGACCGAATACCTCGCAAAGCCGATTTCACCACAACGCCTGTATGACCGTCTGGTCGCCGTCATCGAGGATGACCGCCCATTCGTCCGCACGTCTGCCTTCTTCGGCCCCGACCGCCGCCACGGTCGCGGCGAGCCGCCGATGTACGAGCGTCGATGTGCCTAGGCACGCAAAAATTAAAATTTGTAAGATATATGCCCTTATACCTTACACCTTTTATTTGACGGAACCATATAAATCTCGTTCTTGATGAATGAGACGATGCTCCGCCCCGCCTGTCTTGGTGACGGGCGATCGAGCGAGTGCCGGCGTGCGTGGTAGAATCTGGTTGCTGATTGGGCACCCCTGCATCATTCAGCGGGCGAAATGATGACATTTGCTGACATTTTTGGCGCTTTAGAGATGGTTTGCAATTATTTCAAGAGGTTAACGTGTTTACATCTTGATATTAACCGCACCGAAGTCGCTTGAATGTACTTGAAAGTGAGCCGAAGGGGCCAGAACGTCGACTTCCGGCCCGCCTGGCTTTTGGCGTGGAAAACGCAGGGAAATGGTGTAAACAGCCCCACCTTTCGGCGCTTGCGGGCGCCGTTTGCTGACGTGGCGACGGTATTGGAGACCGGATCATGAGCGCGGAGTTGAAACTCGCTGACTGCATCAACGCGGATTGCCCGTTTTCTGGCAAGCCCGTAACAGCGGCGTCGTTGACCAGTTTTCAAGACCACGTGGTCGGTTTCTGTAATCCCGGCTGCCGCGACAAGTTCGCCGCCAACCCGGCGGAATTTCCCGATGCCATGGCGACCTTCGCGGCGTTGATCAGCGCCGCCAATTGATCTCGACGATTAAGGAATTTATCACGTGAGTGAAGCCCTCCACCCCTATCGCAGCCATACCTGCGCCGCGCTGCGCCTGAGCGACGCCGGCATCACCGCCCGGCTTTCCGGCTGGGTGCATTCCAAGCGCGACCACGGCAATCTGCTGTTCATCGATCTGCGCGATCACTTCGGCATCACCCAGTGCGTCATCGATGTGTCGAGCGAGCTGTTCGCGATCGTCGAGGGGGTGCGGCCGGAAAGCGTGCTCACGGTGACCGGGGAAATCGTCAAGCGCTCGGACGAGACCATCAACGCCGCCCTGCCGACCGGCGAGGTCGAGTTGCGTATCCACGAGATCATCGTCGAAAGCCCGGCCGCCGTGCTGCCCATGCAGGTCGCCGGTGATCAGGAGTACGGCGAGGATATCCGCCTGCGCTATCGCTTCATCGACCTCCGCCGCGAGCAGATGCAGAAGAACATCAAGCTGCGCAACGGCGTCATTTCATCGATCCGACGGCGCATGACCGATGCCGGTTTCATGGAATTCCAGACACCGATCCTGACCGCGTCGTCGCCGGAAGGCGCGCGCGATTATCTGGTGCCGAGCCGCAACCATCCGGGCAAGTTCTATGCCCTGCCGCAGGCGCCGCAGCAGTTCAAGCAGCTGATCATGGTGTCCGGCTTCGACAAGTATTTTCAGATCGCGCCGTGCTTCCGCGACGAGGATGCGCGCGCCGATCGCAGCCCGGGGGAATTCTATCAGCTCGATTTCGAGATGGCGTTCGTCACCCAGGACGACGTTTTCAGAACCATCGAGCCGGTGCTGGCCGGCGTGTTCGAGGAATTCGCCGACGGCCGTACGGTGACGGCGACGCCGTTCCCGGAAATCCCCTATGCCGAGTCGATGATGAAGTACGGCTCCGACAAGCCGGACCTGCGCAACCCGCTGTTCATTCAGGACATGACCGAACCGTTCCGGGCTTCCGGCTTCGGCCTGTTCGCCAAGAACGTGGACAAGGGCGCGGTCGTGCGCGCCATCCCGGCGCCCGGTGCCGCCGACCGGCCGCGCAGCTTCTTCGACAAGCTCAACGACTGGGCGCGCGAGGAAGGGCAGGGCGGTCTAGGCTATATCGTCTATGGCGCCGATGGCGAGACCAAGGGGCCGATCGCGAAGAACCTGGAAGCCGAGCGCACCGCCGCCATCAAGCAGGCCATGGGGCTGGTCGATGGCGACGCCGTATTCTTCGTCTGCCAGCCGGCCGCCGCCGCGGCCAAGTTCGCCGGCCAGGTGCGCGAGCGGGTGTGCGACGAGTTGGATGTGCGTGAAAGCGGCTGCTTCAAGTTCTGCTGGATCGTCGACTATCCCATGTTCGAGCGCGACGAGGAGACCGGTGCCATCGAATTCTCGCACAATCCGTTTTCCATGCCGCAGGGCGGCTTGGAAGCGCTGGAAACCATGGATCCGCTCGACATCCTGGCCTATCAGTACGACATCGTCTGCAATGGTATCGAGCTGTCGTCCGGCGCCATCCGCAACCACCGTCCGGACATCATGCTGAAGGCATTTGGCATTGCCGGTTACGGACCGGAGGTGGTCGAGGAAAAATTCGGCGGCATGCTGCGCGCCTTCCAGTATGGCGCGCCGCCACATGGCGGCTCGGCGCCGGGGATCGATCGGATTGTGATGATGCTGGCCGATGAGCCGAACATCCGCGAGGTCATCGCCTTCCCGCTCAACCAGCAGGCGGAAGATCTGCTGATGGGCGCGCCCGGCGAGGTCGAGGCGATGCGGCTCAAGGAACTCAGCATCAAGCTCGATCTGCCGAAACCGAAAGCGGTCAAGACCGGGGACGGCGAGAAAGAGGCTGGTTAAGCGGTGATGTCGGTCGGGTCGTCGAGGCCCTTGAGCAGCGCGACGATGCGCTGGCTCTGCTTCACCAGCGGTGAGTTTTCCGCGTGGTGTCGGCGCTCGAAGGATAGCCGGTCCTCCCACTGGCGCACATAGTCTCGCGGGCGCGTGGGGTCGGCGGTCTCGCCGGTCAGCGCGCCGACGGTGTCGTTGAACCTGGGGTGCAATTCGGGTTGAAACGCCAGCACGGCGTAGTCCTCAAAGGTCAGCAGGCCCTGGGCATAGAGATCCAGCGACAATTCCTGCATGTCGCGCGGCGAAATGGCCCTGAGATCGTAGCCCGAGGTATCGGCGTCGGCGACGGCTTCGGCTAGTTCCGGCGCTAGGTCCGTGGCCCCCGTGGTCGCCGGTAGGTTGGGTGGCGACAACGGCACTAGCGCGCGGCTGGTTGACGGCTCGCCGGAAGCGTCCGGCAGCGCATCCGATTGATCGGCGACGGCCGGCACCGTCGCTGCGGGGCGGCTGAACAGATCGAGGTAGCTGGAAGGGGTATCAATGCGCATGCCGGTCCGGTGTTCTCAACCGATGGCGCGTCGGCGGCGTTTCGGCGCGGCGGCACGGACTTGCTTGGTGCGATACATGGCCTCGTCGGCCATGGCCAGCAACTCGCCGGCGCCATCGCCGGGGCCGAAGGTCTGGAAGCCGAAGCTGGCGCTGATGCGAAGGTTTTCGCCTTGCCAGTCCAGGCAGGTGCCGTTGACCAGTTCGGCGAAACCCTCGGCCCGTTCCAGGCCGACGCCCCATTCGGTGCGGCTCAGCAGCACGGCGAATTCATCGCCAACGAGGCGGGCGACGAAATCGGTGGCGCGGATGCGGCTGGTCAAGAGTTCGGCGACCCGTTTCAGCATCGCATCGCCGGCGGCGTGGCCGTGCCTGTCGTTGACCGGCTTGAAGTCGTCGAGATCGATGTAAATCAGCACGCCGCGTTCGTCGTGGCGATCGGCGGCGGCGAGGCGTCGATTGAGCGCCGCCTCGAATCCGCGCCGGTTGAGCAGGCCAGTCAGTCCATCGGTGACCGCCAGATGCTCCAGCTCGGCGATGCGGCGATGCTGTTCGGCGATGCGGCGTTCCATGTCGCGTGCCGCCGTCAACGCGCGCCAGGCACGCCGACCGGCTTCGGCGCGATCGGTCTCGATGGCGACGCATTCCGCCAAGGCGGAAACGAGGCCGACCAAATCCGTGCTGGCGGGTAATTCCGTTTCGCGAAGGGACAGAGGATCATGGTCACGGTCGGGTCGATTGATGACGGTCACGGGGCGCCCTCCAAGCTGGGTCCCCCGTCCTGCGCGCGCGGAGGCGCTATTTCCGTTGCAATGTCGGTGCCAGGGCGAGTTTCCCTATTTATTAACGAGTTATGAACGGCGCGCCGGGAATTCGGTTTCCGCTCGGCAGATTTTGCCGATTAGGCTTTGCCGCTTCGTTGGCCCGGCGACTGGCCCGGGTGGATGGACAGCACCCCGATTTGGTGCCTATGGTGGTACTCGACATGCCAGTAATTCGGAACCAAACCATGCGCCGCAACCTAGGTATCCTTTGGACGGTAATCACCGCCACCGCCTTGTTGGCGAGTGCCGTCGTACCGGCAGCGGCAACGGGACTGACGCCGCATCGCGCGCTTTACGATATGCGGCTGGCGTCGGCGAAGGCGGTGTCGGGTGGTGTCATCGGTGCCAGTGGCGCCATGCTCTATCGCTTCTCCGAAACCTGCAGCGCCTGGGAGGTCGAAACGCAGGTTCACCTGAGGTTGGTTTACGAGCGCGGGGAAGAGGCCGAAACCGTCGGCACCACCTGGGTATTCAAGGCAACCGAAAGCAAGGACGGTCGGCGCTACGATTTCACTGTCGACCACAAACGTGGCGGCCAAAGCCTTGAGATCATTGAGGGCAGCGCGCTTCGCTCAGCGGACGCGGCCGCCCGCGGTGCGGCGCCGAACGAGGCCGCCGGCGAGGTCGTATTCGCCGAACCGCCGGACCACACCATTTCGCTGGCTAAGGGCATTTTGTTTCCGACCCGCCACCTAATTCAAGTGCTGACGGCGGCGGCCAACGGTGATCGCATGTTCGAGCGGCGCATGTTTGACGGTGCCAGCCTCGATAACCCCTACGACGTCAGTGCCGCAATCGCCGGCCCAGTGTCGGAAACCGGTGTCGAACAGAGAAATACGGCGGAAACCGGTTCCGGTGGTCGGTTGGCACCGAGGGTGGTGCGTCGTCGCAGTGTCAACGGATTGGCTAAAGTCCGTGCCGCCGGCATCGCCGACCGCCCGGCCTGGCGCATCCGCATGGCATTCTACCCTCTCGGAACCGGTATGCCTCTCGGCGAGCAGGCCGGCACCGAACACGATGATGACGCGCCACCACCCGCATGGGCCGCCGGTCTGCCGGACTTTGAGATCGAGGTCGATTATCGCGATGATGGCATCGCCGAACGCATCATGCAGGATTTCGGTGATTTCGCTCTCGACCTGGAACCCACAAAAATCGAGACCCTGCCGCGCCCGACCTGCTGAACCGCGGGTGACCTATGGCGTAAAGAATTTTCTCAATGCGTCGAGGGTCTGGGCCGGTGATTCTTCGGGCAGAAAATGGCCGCCGGGCACGCTGTGGCCGGTGACATCGGCGGCCCAGGTGCGCCATATTTCAAGCACCGATACCGGTTTATCAGGTTTTCCACGATCGCCCCAAAGGGCCAGTACCGGGCATTCGATCTTGCGTCCGGCCTCGCGCTCGCGGGCTTCTAGTTTGCGGTCGATGGCGTAGCCGGCGCGGTAATCCTCGCAGGTGGCGTGAATGGTCGCGGCATCGAAGCAACGGATGTATTCCGCCATCACCGCGTCATCGAAACAACCCGGCGTTTCGGCCCAGCTTTCGGTAACGTGGCGCAGAAAAAACTCGGCGTTGTTGCCGATCAACGTTTCCGGCAACGGTGCCGGCTGAGCGAGGAAGTACCAATGGAACGACGCCTGTGCGCCACCGACACGCATGCGTTCGTACTGCTCGATGATCGGCACGATATCAAGCACCGCGAGTTTCAACACCCGTGTTGGATGATCTAACGCCAGGCGATAGGCGACCCGCCCGCCCCGATCATGCCCCGCGAGGTAAAAGGTCTCATGCCCGAGCGCCGTCATTACCTCGGCGAGGTCCTGCGCCATCATCTGTTTTGAATAAGGCAGATGCCCATCGTCCGACGCCGGTACGCCGCTGTCACCATAACCCCGCACGTCGGGACAGACGACGGTAAAGCGTTCCGCCAACGCCGGCGCGATCTTATGCCACATGACGTGCGTCTGTGGATAACCGTGCACCAGCAGCAGCGGCGGCCCGTTGCCACCAACCCTGAGGTTAATCTCGGTTCCGTTAGCGAAGATTCGCCTTGTCTCGAAGCTGTCGAACATCTTTCCGCCTAGATCCATTTGTCGTGTCTTAACTAACGCACATTATCGCCACCACGTCAGCACCGGGAGCGTCGGCGTGCCGAGGATGACGTCGCTCAACCGGTTGTGTCAGGCGGCGATGGCAACCGGTTGCGCACGTCACCGAAGTCGAAACCGTTGACACCAGGGTAGCTCTCTCGCTGGTGTTGGTTCGTATGCGGTTGGATAATTCATCAGCATTTTCATGGCGAAGCATGCAATACTTTCCTGCATTTTCGCCTTCCGTTGCTTCGTGAGAAGCAGCAACTCGTCCGAGCTTGCGGGAAATTACCATTCGAGAAATGGGAAAGGTTTGAACATGAGCATTCTGACAATGATTGACGAGGTCCAGGCGAGATCATGGTCGCGGCCAATGCCGATGCGCATCCTGGCGGCGATCATGGTGTTGGCGCTGGCGCCGTGGTTTATCTCGACCGCAACGAGCGACTCCCACCAGCTCAAGGGCACAATGTTCATGAGTGTCGCCAACGGTAATACGTTCGCTGGAAGGCTAAAAAATGGAACGGCGTTCAAGGTTTACTTTTTGAGTGGCGGCATTGCGACGTATATCGATGACACGGGCAAGCAAGATTCCGGACTTTGGCGAGTGCGGAATGACGATGCGGTCTGTGTGCGATGGAAGACGATGAATGGTGCCGGGGAGCGCTGCGCCATCGTCCGCATGGAAGGCACGACACTGAAACTCGAGGGCAACGTGCGGGTCGGTGAAGTGCAGTTGCTCGGCGGGATCGTGGAGGGATTTGGGAAATAGGCTGTCAGTGGTCACTGGCGGAGATCGCTAGAGTCAACCGTGCCTTAATTGTCTTTCGACAACGCCCTCAACCGGACCCACGTCAGCACCGCGAACGCCGGTGCCCCGAGGGCTGCGCCGAGGACGAAATAAACCTGCCAGTCGAGCCAAACGACGAACGCGAACAGGTAGAGCACGTCGTCGAAGTCGAAGCCCCAGATGCCGGGGTAGGCCTTTTCGCCGGTGTCGGCCTGTCGGCGGTCGATGATCTCGGCGAGAATTTCGGCAGCAAAAACGCCGAGCGAACCCAAGATACCGAAGAGAATGGGCCAATCGCCAAGGGCGATCGGCTCATGCCCCCAGACGGCGAGGTCGGTGCCGCGCGCGCCGATGCCGGCGCCGAGGAAGAATAGAGAGGTTACGGTGACGTCGCAGAACATGTCGAACTTGTGTCCGCCGGGACTGGTCTTGCCGCTGACCCGAGCTAGTTCACCATCCGCGCGATCAAGGAATGCGGAAACCAGCCAAAGCCAGCCGCCCCAGATCGCCCATTGTCGGTCTCCCACCGCGAAGGCAGCGCAGGCGGTGAGGCCGGTGATCAGGCGGACCGCAGTCAGGTGGTTCGGGGTGACGGGCGTGTTGACCAGCGGCAGGATACAGATGCGGGCGATCTTGTGGGTCCAGGAATCACCGACCATGAGGTGAGGGCTCCATTAGATGTCTTTGAAGGTAGCGGGGCGGGCACCCGATGAAGTGACTGCCACTTTCACGCCTGTGTCGATCAGCGCTTGAAATTCGTCCTCGAAGCGGTAGGCGGCCGCAGCCGTTTCGACCCCGTCCCACGCGCCGCGTGCCGGGTGGGAAAATATTTCGGTTACACCGTCGGGTAGGTTTTCGAGAAGAGGAAGGATGCGTTCCCGATCCATGGCACCGCTATGGCGGATGCCGTAGACGCGATCATTGAAGGCGAGGCGGGCGCGGCTAAGGCGCCGGCGCATCAAGCTTAGCCAAATTCCTAAAAAGAAGTGGCCGATGACTTGGCGGACGGACGGGCGCGCGCAGCCAGGGATGACCATCGGCTCGGCCGGCAGGCGCACGGCACTCAGGCCGTAATCGCGACCGATGTCGATGATCAGACCGAGCACCGTCGGGTGTAAATGCATGTGATTGTGGGCGTTGACGTGATCAAGGGGCAGGCCGGTGGCGGCGAAAGCGGCAAACTGGGCACGGATTTCCATGGCCAACTGGCGGCGTACACTGGGTTTAAAGAAGAAGCGGAAGCCGGCTCGGACTAGGTTGGTTTCGAGCTGGCCTGAAGTATCGACGAGATCGGGGATATTCGCGGCGGGCAGGACCGGTTCGCCGCAAACGACGACGATGTGCAAGCCGACACCAAGATTAGGTAGGCGTTTGGCACGAACAGCGGCGTCTTCCGCCGCATCCGCGGCAACCATCAGGCTTGCGGAGGTCAGAATGCCGTCGGTATGTGCCGTCTCTACGGCGTCATTAACGGCCAGGGAGCGCCCGAAGTCATCGGCCGTGACGATCAAGCGCTTCATTTCATGGTCAGGCCGTGTTTTCCCGGCCCCACAGGAAGCGGAAAAACTCAACGCCTTCGCGTAGCTGGCGCTTCATCACGTTCCAGTCCTTGCACATATCATAGAACAAGGCCGCCATCTTGCGTGGGCGGAAGTAGAAGCGTTTGTAGAAAGTATCGACGGCTTCGAATATTTCGGCGCTGGACAGGTGTGGGTATTCGAGCACGCTGTTCTGGACGCCATCCGCGCTGACCAATTGGTCGCCGGTTTCCGTCAAGAGCCAACCGTTTTCCATAGCCTGTTTATACAGGAACGTGCCCGGGTAGGCGGCCGGCAACGACACCTGGATGGTCTTCGGGTTGATTTCCTGGGCGTAGCGGATGGTTTCCTCGATGGTGTCCCGGGTTTCCCCCGGCAGACCCATGATGAAGGTGCCGTGGATAAGGATACCCAGCTCGTGGCAGTCCTTGGTGAACTGTTTGGCGCGGGTCACCAGGATACCCTTCTTGATGTTGTGCAGGATCTTCTGATTGCCGGACTCGTAGCCGACGAGGAGAAGGCGCAGACCGTTGTCGCGCATGATCTTGAGCGTGTCGTAGGGTACGTTGGCCTTAGCGTTGCAGGACCAGGTAACGCCGAGTTTCCCGAGTTCCACCGCCAGCGCTTCAACGTTGGCGATGTTGTCGGTCAAGGTATCGTCGTCGAAGAAAAATTCCTTGATTTCCGGGAAGTTGTCGCGTGCGTACTTGATCTCGGCGGCGACATTTTCGACCGACCGGGTGCGATAGTTATGACCGGCGATGGTCTGCGGCCACAGGCAGAAGGTGCAGCGGGATTTGCAGCCGCGTCCGGTATACAGCGACATATAGGGATGCAGCATGTAGCCATTGTAGTAATCACTGGTCACAAGGTCGCGTTTGTAGACTTCGGTAACCCAGGGCAGGGTGTTCATGTCCTGAATCAGCGGCCGAGGTCCGGTGAAGTGTGGCTTGCCATCCTTCAGGATGGTGAT
>JAYOFM010000059.1:3198-4628 GCA_038117225.1 Rhodospirillales bacterium | reverse complement strand
TGTAGACCCATAGCCGCCCGTGGCACGCTGGCTCACGTCGGCAAACTCGTTCACGCAAACAAAATCGATGGCGGGCGATGCCTGTATGGAGTCCTCGTTGTTGATCGCCACGTGGGCACCACAGAACCCGATCAGTAGATCAGGGTTGGCCTGCTTGTAGGCTTCCGCCACTTTGACGTCGTTGGCGAACGACGGCGTCGAGGTGTAAAGCACGAGAAATTCATACTCGCCCGCATTCGGCAGCAATTCATCGAGTTCGATGCCACGCGCCGGAGCATCGATCAGCTTGCTGCCCGGAACCAGGGCGGCGAGTTGTGCCAGCCATGTCGGATACCAGAACGATTTGACCTCGCGCTTGCACTGGTAGCGCGATCCGGCGCCGCCGTCATAGCCGTCAAAGGTGGGCGGGCTGAGAAACAGGGTCTTCTTCATGGATGGGCTCCGGGAAACTAAAGCTTCGCCTATTCGGCGGGTTTTAACCGCACGTCGGCATGGATGACAAACTCGCGCTCGCGCCAAATGACCGTGCGACCGCAGAAACTGACTAAACGAACCACCGGCGATAACACATCGCGCAATGGTACTAACCACGGTGTCGCGCGACCGCGCGTGGGAATAGTGCTGGAGATAAGCATATGCAAGGCTAAGCGCAAGGCCAGGGCACTGGCAAAAAGCACTCCCGAAACCCAGGCGATGCCCGTGGCGGCGTACAGGCACACCGCTGCCAGTGCCGTCAGAGCGATGATTTCGGTGACGCTGGAAAGCGCATAACCCAGCGGCTCTACAGAGCGGATGGTGCGCGCCCAGCGCAATTCATGACTGAACAGGGCGGGGATATTGGCTTCATCAATAACGTTTTCAACGATGTACGGGACCAGAGCGATGCGGTCGCCCTGCTCGTGAACGAAACGGCCGAACATGTAATCGTCGGCAAGAATATTGGCGAGCGCGCCGAAGCTGCCGAAATCAATCAGATTGGCGCGACGGATCGCCATGGTGGCGCCGAAGCAGTACGTCAATTGCCCGAATTGCGCCGGGATCAGCGCCGACGGCAAGAACCAGTCGTTGACGAACATGGCGCCCAGCTTGGACGCGAGACCGGCTCGACCAGCGCGTCCGGAATATACGCAGGTGGCGGCGCCGACACGTGGATCGGCAAACGGCGCCGCGACCGCTTGTAGGTAATCCGGACCGACCCGCATATCGCTGTCGGCGACGACGATGATATCGTGGCGCGCCGTTTCGAACATATTGGCGAGGTTACTCACCTTGTAGTTCGAGCCGATGACCGTGTCGTCGATCACGAGCGACAGGTCATGATCAGGAAATTCGGCAATGATCCCCTCGATCACCGGAATGGCGGGGTCGGTGTGATCGCGAATGCCAAAAATAATCTGGAAGGTGTCGTAGTCCTGTTGGCAGAATGACCG
>JAYOFM010000059.1:0-3188 GCA_038117225.1 Rhodospirillales bacterium | reverse complement strand
ATCATGTTCCATACCACAGAGCGGCTTCAACACCGTGATGGCGGGCTGAAAACTCGACGGAGCGCGCCGGCTGATGCGCGTGCGGAACCGCGCCACGGCAATTAAGCAAAGGCTCATGTAAATAAACGAAACGCCAGCCAATACGGCCGGCGCGAATAGGAGAAAATCACCCATTTTCTACGGCATCTCGAGGGTTGACGGAGGCGCGTATCTCTAGCCCTATTCGGCCGTGCATTCAACCAATTCAACGGCTTGAACGGGCCGTCTATCGTCGCGAAACCGAAAAAGTGAGTCATTCCACGGGTTTGCCGCTATTGCGCCCGCGCTGGAAGAGCGCGCGACCTTCCAAATGCTGCCATAATACGAGCCCCGGAATATCGATGAGCAATTCTCGGATTCGGATGGCCAGTGAAATCGCCAGTGCGGCGTCGGGTGCCAATCCGATCAATCCGCCGAGCACGACGAAGGCACCTTCTTGGATACCGTAGCTGTTGGGCACAACGAAGGCGGCGTCGCTGAGCGTGCTGGACAGGCTCTTCAGCATCAACGCTTCAAGAATGCCGATGGGAAAACCGAGTAGATGGGCGGCAAGCCAGACCTCGCCCGTCTGCAGCACAAGGGCGGCGAGGCGCCAGGCCGTCGCGCGGACCACCCGAACCCGGTCGCGGTAAAGCTCGCGCACCACGTCATCGACCTCATGGGCGGTATCGACCAGTTCACCGATCTTATCTGAGCCAGAAACCTTGTGCGCCGAACGGGCCAGGAAGCCGAACATGCCAGCCCGTTGCACGACCAAGAATCCTGCGACGCCCGCACCGAGGAGCGCGAGACCCAACGCCGCGGAAATGGCGAGCTCATTGTCCAGCGCCATCATCGCCAAAAGACCGATGCCGACGACACCCCAGATGATGATGGTCAGCACCTGCACTGTTTTGTCGACGACGGCGGAAGCACTGGCATGACGCGCATCGATACCCCAAAGCACCAGTGCCCGCGCCTTTACAATTTCCCCGCCGATCGAGGCGACCGGGAGCAGTGTATTGACGGCACGTCCCATCCATTGCGCGTGAAAGGCCTGGCCGAAGTTGGGCGCATGAGCTGGATTGAACAGCAATTGCCAGCAACGCGCGTTCATCAACACGGTGGGAAACCAGATCGCCGGCACCAGAAGCAGCGACCAGCCAGTCGCCAGCAACAACCCGGCAATGTCGCCGATGCCCTGCCACACCAGCAAACCGGTGAAGATGGCGAGGCCAATGATCAGGCCGATATAGGAAGCAATGCGCATGCGGCCATCTTATAGGCAGCCGGAAAGCCCGTTACCACCGGCATTTACGGGGGGAGTCTTGCAACGAGAAAGGCCGGGGCGTAGACAAGCTTCGCCATGGTACGCCTTTCCAGCCCCGATGGATCCTATACGCTCGAACCGCCGAAGCCGATATTTCCGGTCACGCGGCATCTGTCGTATCCTCTAACCCACTTGATATACGGATTGCCGGTGACGCCGAACCAAGTGACGGCGTTGTCGATGGTTGCCGGGCTGATCGGGGCGTGGTGTTTCGCGCAGGGCAATTGGCATTGGCATGTAGCTGGCGGGTTTTGGCTGACCGCATGCTATACGCTCGACAACTGCGACGGCGAAATCGCGCGGCTCAAGAACATGTCGTCAGAATGGGGCGCGCACTTCGACGACTTCGTCGACTGGCTCGTCGACAGCGCCTTCTTCGCCGCGCTCGGTTACGGTACCTGGACGGCGACGGATGATGTTCTCTGGTTCTGGTTCGGCGTTGCCGCCGCCGTCGGTGCCAGCATCGACTACGGCGTCGACCTCTATCTCCATGCCCGCGCCCGCAAGCAGCCGGAGACGAAAACCCGTGAACAGGAAGCGACCGAGGTGCGCAAGCCTGAAGACGCTCTCGACTGGCTAATCTACATCTTCCACAAGCTGAGCCGCGCCGATTTCTGCATCATCGTGCTGGGCCTGGCGCTGGCCGACGTGTTGTGGGTGCTGCTGCCGCTCGGCGCCATCGGTGCCCAAGCCTATTGGATCACCGATCTGTTCAAGCGCGCGCGCGGCTGGCACACGTAGATCGCACCGCCAAAGAGGCCCTAGGCCTGCAGCGACCGCGCCTGATCTAATTTCTCTTGCCACCAGCGTATGGTATCGTCGACATGGGTGTCGAAAATCGACAGGCGTTGGCGAACGGCGTCAATATCTGTCGCAATTGTTTCGATTTGCGCGGCCTCATTGGCAATTCGCCCGGCGAACAAGGAACCGCAGCTCCCCTTGACGGTGTGCATCGCCGCGCCGATTTGTTCCGCGTCGCCGGCGGCGGCGCCGGCATGAAGTTTCATCGCCATTTCCCGCAGCATGTCCGGCGCCTTCTCAAGCAGTCGAATGATGTTTTCGACACCGACCGCGGATTGAAATTTCTCGAATTCCGCATTGTCACCGATGACTGGTAATTCGGCGTCCTCATCGGGATTACAGATTTGTGCCAGTGGCGGTACCGTCGAAGGGGATGGCACGGCCGCAGCACTCGGGGGCGCATGCCGGACAATGATGTCACGAAGCTGATCCTCCGTGAAAGGTTTGGTCAGGACGTCGTCCATGCCAGCGTCAATGAATTGGGCATGGCTTTCGGTGAAGGCTTCGGCGGTAAGGCCGATAATCGGTACGCTGTAGAGACCGGTCTCGGCACGGATGGTGCGCGTCGCCGCGACCCCATCCATTTCCGGCATATGGATATCCATGAAGATCATGTCCGGAACTTCGATGGCGACGGCTCTGACGGCCAGCGCGCCGTTTTCCACATGGCGGACCCGGTGGCCAAATTTCTCGAGAAACGATTGCGCGATCATGGCATTGACCATGTTGTCTTCGGCGACAAGGATTTTCAGTGGCCGGCTCGTCGCCGTGGACTGGTCTCGTGAACGCATGCGGATGCGATCGACGTCGGTGGCCGTTGCGCTATCGAAGGACAATGTGACGTCAAAGCGTGTTCCGCCGGCTTGGCTGCTAGCGGCGCTGATATGTCCGCCCATCAGGTCGACAAGGCTTTTGACGATCGACAACCCCAAACCCGACCCGCCATATTTTCGCGTGATCGAGGTGTCCTCCTGCGTGAAGCGTTCGAAGATGACGGGGAGGCGGTCCGCGGCGATGCCGACACCGGTATCCTCAATGG
>JAYOFM010000058.1:0-23014 GCA_038117225.1 Rhodospirillales bacterium | reverse complement strand
CGGATTTCCGCCTGCTCGTGGAACGAGGTTTCGGGCAGCACGATGTCGCACTCCAGCGCCGTTTCCGACATGTAGAGTTCCAGCGCAACCGCCAGGTCCAAATGCTTGAACATCTCGAGCACCGCGTCGCGGTTGGGGTCGCTCATCACCGGGTTGGTGGAATGCACGAACCACGCCTTGACCGGATACGGGTCGCCGTTGATGACCGCGTCCGGCAGCCGCGAATTCGGCAGGTCCGGTGCCAGCGGATAGCCCATGGCGACGTGCAGCGGATCCTTGTCCGAGGAGCCCTTGGCGTCTTCCGGAATGTTGCACGGCGAGCCCAGCCCCGCCCAATCCTTGAGATGAATGTTGCCCGGCTTGTCGACTTGCCCGGTGATGGCGTCGAGGATGTAGCAGGCGCGGCCGGCGTCGGTGCCGTTGGTGTAATAGCCCGAGCCCTTGAAGATTGCCGACATGGCCGGCTTGGTGGTGGCGAACTCGCGCGCCAGGCGGCGCGTGGTGTCGGCCGAAATTCCGGTAATCGGCTCCGCCCATTCCGGCGTATAGCCGTTGGCGTTCAGATGATCGCGGAAGCCGTTGAAGCCCTTGCAGTATTGATTGATGAAGCCTTCGTCGTGCAGCTTCTCATCGATGATGACCTTGCACATGGCGAGCGCCAGGGCGCCGTCGGTGCCCGGCTTGATGGGCACCCACTCGTCGGCCTTCTGCGCCGTCTCGGTGAAGTTGGGATCGACGACGACCAGCCGGCAGCCCTTGGCCTTGGCGTCCATTAGCGCGCGGCTTTCCCACAGCCCCTGGTTGGCACCAAGATTGTTCATGCCCCACAGCATGACGTATTTGCTGTTGGCGAAGTCATGCATCGGGAAGACATGGCCGAACAGGGTCAGGCACGCCGCGCGGCGGTCCTGCTCACAGCCCGAGGTGTGGGCGTACATGTTGGGCGAACCATAAAGGTCCTTCAAGAGGTGGTGATAGAACACCGTGTTGGGATCGTGATGGCAGGTTAGCGCCACCGCTTCCGGCCCATAATCCTTGGCGATCGATTTCAGCTTGTCGGCGATGAAGGTGAACGCCTCGTCCCAGGAAATGGCCTTGAATTCCGGGTCCTTGACGCCCTTCGGAGAAACCCGCAGCAGCGGTGTCGTCAGCCGGTCGGGATCCTGGGTCACATACCAGCTCGCCATGCCCTTGGCGCAGCGCGAGCCGATGTTGTTGGGGCTTTCCGGATTGCCCTTCTGGTAGACGATGCGGCCGTCGCGGACGAAGACCTCGGTCGGACACTGCCACGGGCAGGTGTAACAAAAACTCTTGATGACCTTGGCGCCCTTGATCTTGGCAAGTTTCTCGCCAAGTTCCTTGTCCATCATCGTCATTGTGCTCTCCCCGTCCGTAAAGCCGTTTCGCCGAGGTTAGCCCCCGCGACGAATCCCCGCAACGTCCATGGTCCCGGCGCATGTGGGGTGGCGCAGTGGCGCATGGGGCGTTTCCCGAAGCGGCGAGGCACCGGCCGCCTGCCGGTGCCGCCAAAAATTACGAAGAATTCTTCCTTCGGTCGCGGGGGGAAACTATGATTGGCGACGCAATGAGGATTATCCGGGACATGTCGGCTAAAGACGCGGGCCATAGAGGAGCGAGAAACGAACCATGACAGCCATCCCCTACCTGAGCGAGGAAGATCTGACGAACCTCGGCATCACCACCGAGGACGCGATCAATTCCATCGAGAGCGCCATTCGCGGCGGTGAAGGTGGTACCGTGTGGAGCGCGCCGAAGGCGGTCATCATGCCGCCGGAGGACGGGCGATACATGATGGCGGCGCTGGCCGCGATGGACGGGCCGTCGCTGCTGGCCGTCAAAACCGTTGTCCTCAATCCGAGAAATTCAGGCAGGGGCCTGCCGCAGATCAACGGGCTGGTGACCATGCTCGACAGCGAAACCGGCGAGCCCGCGGCAATTCTCGATGGCAACTGGATCACGGCGGTGCGCACCGCCGGGCTCAGCGCCACGGCGGCAAAGCACTTGGCGAACAAAACCTCGGAATCCGTCGGCTTCATCGGCTGCGGGGTCCAGGCGCGAAGCCATCTCAAGGCCTTCGCGCAGATGTTCCCGCTCAAACGGATCAAATTGTTCGGACGCGGTCAGGCAAACAAGGATGCGTTGGCGGAAACGGCGACGGAACTCGGTCTCGCGGTCGAGGCCTGCGAAACCGGACAGCAGGCGATCGAGGACGTGGACCTCATCGTCACATCCATCACCCTGACCGGTGACCCAGAACCGTTTCTTGACGCCAGCGGCATCAAGGCCGGCGCCTTTGCCGCCATTACCGACCTTGGCGTGCCCTGGATCAAGGACAGTTTCAGCGCGCTCGACCGGATCATCATCGACGACGTGGCACAGGAAGCCGCGTTGCCCAACAAGCTTTGCGACCCGTCTCTGATCGCCGGCGATATCTCGCAGCTTGTTCTCGGAAAGTGCGACGGCCGCAAGGCGGCGGAAGAACGGACGACCTTCCTGTTTCGCGGTCACGCGCTCGGTGATCTCGCCCTGTCCGTGCTCGCCCTGCAAAAGTACCGCGCGGCAAACGCCTGAGCGCCGCAGCTTGATCGGTCGTCGACCTGGGACACGTCCCGCCAAACCAGGACAGCACGAGAACGCTGGTCGTCGTTCGCCTACCGCTGTAATCGGGTTCGCTTTGCCCCCTCCGCAGGCATCACGACCGGGCTAACCCCAGGGGTCCATGGAATACCCGGTCGCGTCCGGCAATGACGATTTTGGGAATGCTTCGGATCAATCCTGGCAGGCTTTGGATGTACGCCCGCGATCAATCTCCGTGAAGTTCCGTCAGCGCCGCGTCTTGCAGAAAGCGCGAACGGGTAGTGCCCCGTTGGCGGGCGGCGGCGTCGATGCGAGCGAGAACGGATTGCGGGAAGGTGACGTTGACCCGAATGGCCTTGTCGCGGCGCTCGGGGACGGAGAGCAGAAAGGCGACGGCGTCCTTGTTATGGTGGTCCGCCATGATGACCTCCAGGCTGCTCGGGTTGGGCAGCCCGGCGCCATCCTCGAACATGCCCTCGATGTGCAGGGCCAAGGCCTCGGCGGCCATGTCCTTGGCCTCATCGAGATCGCGGCCGGCGGTAACGCAGCCGGGAAAGTCGGGGAAGTCCACCCCGTAGTCCGAATCCGGGTCCTTGCGGATAAGCGCGATATAGTCGGTCATATCAGTTTCACTCCTGCCTGGCGCTCAATGCTTTTCAATGTCCCTTTCGGGATGTCCCGTTTCGGGTCGGGGACGGTGACGCGGCCCGGTTTCGTCGGGTGCTTGAACTGCTTATGCGAGCCCCTGCGGGCAACTTCACGCCACCCGTCGGCCACGATCCGCTTGATGACCTGCCTGCTATTCATACACATAACATACACACTACTTTTATGAACAGCAATAAATAGTGTGTGTTCGTGTGTATAGTTATAGGAATATGAAGCGCCGCCTCGGGCGCCATCAGTAGCCGACCGCGGCGCCGTCGCTGCGCGGGTCGGAGCCGCCCATACGGGTGCCGGAAACTGGGTCGATCAGGATGCCGTGGGCATGGCCGGCGAGTTCATTCCAATCGGGCCAGCGATTGAGCGGATGGCCGCGCCGCGCCAGCTCATCGATCGTTGCGTCGGTGAAGCGGCCCTCCATATGCAGTGTATCGCGGGCTTCGCCGAGGACGAAGCGGCCGGACAGCCAGCGCGGCGCCTCGATGGCCTCCTGGATGTCGAGGCCATGGTCGATCATTGCGCTGTAGGCCTGCAATTGGATCTGCGGTTGGCCGTCGGCGCCCATGCAGCCCAACACGCTCCATAGTTTGTCGTCGCGAAAGCCGAGCGACGCGATCAGCGTATGCAGCGGCACTTTGCCCGGTTCCAGTCGGTTCGGGTGGCGGGGATCGAGCGAGAAATAAGCGCCACGGTTTTGCAGTACAATGCCCGTCCCGCCGGCGACCATGGCGGAACCGAACACCCAGTAGAGGCTTTGCACCAATGAGGCCGCATTGCCGTTGGCATCGACCGCGGCCATGTAGACCGTATCGCCGGTCAGGCTGCCCTCGGCGGGAACATCGTCCCACGGCAACGCCTGCAACGGGTCCATGAGCCGGCGCCGTTGATCCGCGTAACCGGCCGATAACAGATGCTCGACGGGCACCTCGGCGAAGTTCGGGTCGGCAAGCCAACGGTCGCGGTCCTGATAAGCGATCTGCTTGGCCTGCACCATCAGATGCACGGCGTCGGGCCCTAACAAGGGTTTCTCATTCAGGTTCAGCGGCTCCAGCAAATTGAGCATTTGCAGGACGCTGAGCCCCTGCGTCGGCGGCGGCGTCTGAAAGATGGTGACGTCGCGATAGCGGCCCGAAACCGGCTCGCCCCACCGGGCCTGTTGCGCCGCCAGATCCTCGGCCGTGAAGAAGCCGCCGTGGTCTTGGGAAAACCGCGCCAATTCCTTGGCCGTCTCGCCCTCATAGAACCCGGCCCAGCCGCCATCACCGATGGCTTTGAGCGAGCGCGCCAGGTCGGGGTTTGTCAGCTTGGCGCCCGGGGCGGGTGGCGCGCCGCCGGGCAGGAAGATTGCCGCCGCCTCCGGCTGTGCCGCGAGCTCCGACCGGGTCTCGTCGATCCAACCGGCCAGACGGGCGGTTACCGGGAACCCGTCAGCGGCATAACCGATGGCGGTTTCCAGAATGCGCCCGAGCGGCAGCCGGCCGCAGGCCTCATGGGCCAGGCACCAACTGGCGACAGCGCCGGGCACGGTCAGCGTCGCCGGAACAATGCCGCGATAGGGAATTTCATCGAGGCCGCACTCGGCGATCCGATCAAGGCTGGCGCTTGCCGCCGCGCGGCCGCCGCCATCCACATACCGGACCTTGCCCGCCTCGGCGTCGTGGATCAGCCAGAATGCATCGCCGCCGATGCTGGTCATATGGGGATAGAGCACCGACAGCGCGGCGCTGGTGGCGATGGCCGCGTCGACGGCGGTACCGTCGGCACGCAGCACATCGACTCCGGCCGCCGAGGCCAGGGCGTGCGGCGAACTGACCATGCCGTTGGGTGCGTAGGTCGCCGGCCGGCCGCTGCGGATGTCCATGATCGCTCCCGTGGTCGTCGTTCCAGTCGGTGTTCGTCGATAGTCCTTCGTCGCATTTCCGGTAGCAAGCGATTGTGCATACCGCTCGCTCCGCCGCCACATGCAGGGCGCTCATATTAGCGATGAGAAATTTTCGCTGGCGCGCGGGCGCAACTCGACACAACGTGGTTACGCCCTCATACAGCCAGCGAGTTGGACCATGAACGACCACCCTCTAAACGGCCCGCACCCCACGGATTGAGCCCAGGCTCGGGTCGCCTAGAGGCGCCCCTCTCCGTCCAACACTGGTGCCGTGACGAAATCGTCGTCGACGGTGCTTGCTCGACCGCCCGATGAATTATGAAGCGTCGTTCCCGCTCCGCGCCGCCGCGCGGTGCTGCAGGTACGCGCGCTGCGTGGCGATCTGGTCGGCGATGAACTTGGCGTCGTGCCAGACCCCCCAGATAAACGAAGAGCCGCGGCGCTGCAGCCAGGGCAGACCCAGGAAATAAACGCCGGGTTCGGACGAGATGCCGCGCTGGTGACGGGGTTTGCCGGTCTCGTCGAGGGCGTCGACCTTCAACCAGCTGAAGTCGACTGCGAAGCCGGTGGCCCAGATAATGGCGCTAATGCCGGCCGCCGCCAAATCCAACTGCAGGATCGGATGGGTCACGCAGTCCGGATCGGGGCCAATGTTGCGGGCGTCGGGGTCGTCGGGCAGATCGAGGCCGTTACGGATCGCGTAGGCATCGGCTTCGTCCAGCACCGACAGGAAGTCGGCATCGCCGAGGGCGATGTTGGCCGCCAAGTCAGGCGCGAAGCGGAGCACGCCGTCCGCGAACGATTCGGTGCGGCCGACGAGCGTCATGCCGGCCTCGGCGAGACGCCGGAAATCGACCGTCTGGCCGCCGTGGGCGCCGCTGACCGCGATGGTGATGTGTTCCCTGCCCGGCTCGGCGAACTGCGCTTCCCACTTGCCCAGAACCCCCAGCCACCAGACGAAGTCGAGCCCGCGATAGCGTCGCGGCGGGCGGTTGTGCGGGCCGACGGAGAGATGCACGCGTTTCCCTGAGCGCAGCAGTTCGTCGGCGATCTGCACGCCCGAGGAGCCGGCGCCGACAACTAGCACCGCGCCGTCCGGCAACTGGCCGGGGTTTTTATAGGCATTGGAATGCATCTGCGTGATCCCCGCCGCCTCGGGAACGAGGGCCGGGAAGACCGGGCGCTGGAACGGTCCGGTGGCCGCGACCACGCTGTTGGCCTCGATGACGCCGGCCGAGGTTTCGGCGCGAAAGCCGGGCCGGCCGACGTTGCGTCTGACCTCCATGACCTCGACGCCACAGCGGATGGGAGCGGCGATCTTTTCCGCGTAGGCGACGAAATAGTCGGCGACGCTTTCCTTGGGCGCAAAAGCATCGGCGTCGGTATCGGAAAATTCCATGCCCGGAAATCTGTCGTGCCAGGCCGGACCATTGGCGACTAGGGAGTCCCAGCGTTCCGAGCGCCAGCGTTCGGCGATCCGGTGGCGTTCCAGCACCACATGCGGCACGCCGTGGTCGCTCAGGTGTTCGCTCATGGCCAGACCGGCCTGGCCGCCGCCGACAACGAGTGTATCGATTGTTTCAGTGGACATGTCCGGGTCCTCTTTAGGCATTCCGATAAAATTAGCGGGTCCCGCCTTAGGCATCGTGGAACGGCCGGGCCGGATAATCTCATACTATCCCAGGCCTGCCGAAGAAATCCCCGCATGTTGTCTCGAATATCGTACAAGGGTGTTCCATCCGACTAGCGGGAGCGAGTGACACCATGATCGAGCCGAACGACATCCGGAAATCACTCATCGACGTTGACGACTCCGTCCTGGTCGTCGTCGATATCCAGAACCATTTCCTCAACAAACTTGAGCATTTCACGTCTCAATCGTTGGTCATCAAGACCGCCTGGATTATCCAAGTCGCCAGGTATCTGAACGTTCCGGTCGTGGTGATGGGCGAGAACATTGAGAAAGTGGGGCCCGTCAGCCAGCCGATCCTGGATGCCCTGCCGGATGGGACGGCGATCCACGACAAGGATTTCTACGGTCTCGCCGACAACCCGCACATTCTGGCCGCCGTCGAGGCGACGGGGCGCAAGACGGCGGTGCTGGTCGGCATGGAAACGGACGTCTGCGTCGCCCAGTCGGCACTCGGGCTGATTGGCGTCGGCTATCAGGTCGCCGTGCTCAAGGACGCGGTCGCCACCACGGCCGGTGGCGAGGAGATCGGCCTCGCGCGCATGCAGGGCGCCGGCGCCCTCATCAGCTCCGTGAAGGCGCTTTATTACGAATGGCAGCGCAGCGTCTCCAACTGCCGCACCATGCGGGAGAAGTTTCCGAATTCCCCCATCGCGCTGAGGCCGGACAACCTGACGCTCTGACGCTCGTCTTTAGTCGCCTCAAGCCAAGGCCGCGGCAACGGTTTCCCGGTCCACGTCGCGCGCGATGAACACCAGCCGCGTCCGTCGGTCCTCGCCATCCGGCCCCTCGGGCCATTGGTCGAGATAGATCGGCGGGTGGCGTACGTGCTGGACACCGTGGATGACCAGCGGCCGTCCCTCCCCCTTGGCATTGACGATGCCCTTGACGCGCAGCAGATCGGCGCCGTGGGCCGCCAGCAATTCATCCATGCGGCGGCCGAAGGCAATCCAGTCGACGGGGTCGTCGATGGTGATGCAGAAGCTGTGGATGTGGTCGTCGTGCCTGTTCACATCGACATCGTGGTGGTGGCGATGGCCGTCGTAGGCTTCGGCCGCGAGCCATGCCTGCACATCGAGCGACTTGGAGCGGGCATCGAAGGTGCCGCCGCCGAACAAGGCGTCCGGCGCCACCTGCCCCATGGCGGCGGCGATGACGGGCGCCGCCGGGTTGAGGGCGTGAAGGCGCGCGGTCAACGCGTCCACCTCGGTATCGCCAGTGAGGTCGCGTTTGGTCAGCACGATACGATCGGCGACGGCGGCCTGTTTCACTGCTTCCGGATGGGCGTCGAGTTCGGCCATGCCGAGCACCGCGTCGACCGTGGTGATGATGCCTTCCAGCGCGTACCACTCCTTGAACATGGGGTCGCGCACCAGGGCGGCGATGATGGGTACCGGGTCGGCGAGGCCGGTGGTTTCGATAACGACGCGGCTGAACGGCGGAATATCGCCTTGCAGGCGGCCAAGATAAAGCTCGCGCAGGCTATCGACCAATTCTCCCTGCACGGTGCAGCAGATGCAGCCGGAACTGAGCAGCACCACGCCCTCGGCGACCTCGCGCACCAGCAGGTGATCGAGCGCGACCTCGCCGAATTCGTTGATCAGCACGGCGGTTTCGGCCATGCCGGGATCGGCCAGTAGATGATTGAGCAGGGTCGTCTTGCCGGACCCCAGGAAGCCCGTCAGCACACTGATGGGCAGCGGTCCGGCCATGACGTTCCTAGGCCTTCGGGTAGCGCGCCGCCAGCACCCGGTGGATGCCGCCGCCGATCAGGGCGCCGACGATGGGGGCGACGATGTAAACGATAAAGAAGCCGCCCCGCGGCCCCGGAATGGCGATGTCGCCCCAGCCGAGGAACCAGGCCACCAGACGCGGCCCAAAGTCACGCGCCGGATTGAGGCCGGCCTGCGTCAGCGGCGCGATGACCGAAATGATGGCGGCAACACCGAGGCCGATCATCAATGCCGCCATGGCGTCGGATGGTCGCGCCGTATTGCGGCCGTGGGTCACGGTGGAAACCAGAAAGGCCAGCATCGCCGTGCCCACCGCCTCGGCGATGAAGGCGGACTTCATGCTCATGATGCGCCAGGCGTCCTCGGCGGTGCCGAAGATCGCCGGATTGGGGAAATACTCGCCGAACACCATGGCCGACAGTTCGCTGCCCGGTCCGCCGCGCAACAGACCGTGCGCGCGTTCAAATTCGATGATGGCCTCGGCGAACATGGAATACAGCAACAAGGACGCCGTCGCCGCGCCGGCGACCTGGGCGATCCAATAGGGCACGACGCGTCGTACCGGGAACTTGTCATAGACCGCGACGACCACGGTGATGGCCGGGTTGATGTGAGCGCCCGACGCCGCCGCCGCCGTGTAGATCCCCAGACTGACACCGACGGCCCAGACCACAGCGACCTGCCATAGGCCGGCTTGCGCGCCGGTCACCACCGCCGCGTTGACCGACCCGACGCCGAAGAAGACCAGGACGAAGGTGCCGAAATACTCGCCCAGCATCGCCGTGCTTAGGGGCGGCAACGCGGGCGGCGCCTCGGCGGCCGGCGCTTGCGCGGTCGACGGCGTTTCCGGGGGCGTCGCCGGCTTAGCCTGGGTCTTGCTCTTGGCCTTTTCGCTCACGGCTTCTCTCCCGCTTTCAATTCCTTCGGTACGCCCGAGGCGGCATTGACCTGCAACCGCTCGATCTCGGCGCCCGTCGCATTGGCGCCTTCGAGCCGCGTCTGATTAAGATCGGCGGCCTCCAGATTGGCGCCGCTCAAGTTCGCGCCGCGCAAGTCAGCGCCGGTGAATTGGACCAGCGCCATATGGGCGCCTTGAAAAGAGGCTTTGCGAAAATCACAGGTGTAGCCCCGAACCCAGCCCATGGTCGCACCGGCAAAATCAGCGCCGGCGGCGCGGCACCAAGTCATGTTGGCATGGCCGAGCCGGGCCTTCTTCAGCGACGCGCCGTCGAGCAGGACCTCGCGCAAATCCGCATTGCGCAGATTGACGCCATCAAGAATGGCGCCTTGTAATTCCGCGCCCTTGAGGATGACGCCGCCCGGTCCGGGATGGCCGAGATAGCGCCCGCCCATGTCGGCGCCGGTGAAATTAGCGCCCCGCAGTTTAGCCTGGCTGAAATTAGCCGCCGACAGCACGGCCCCGGCAAAATTCGTGTCAGCGCCCTGCGCCTTGATCAGACGGGCGCCAGCCATAAAGGCCTTCGTGAACGTCGCCTTTCCCATGCGTGCGCTATCGAGCACCGCGCGCGACAGGTTGGCGCCGGTCAAATTGGCACCGCTGATATCCGCGCGGGTCAGGTCGGCGGCGCCAAGGTTGGCACCCTTGAGATCGGCGCCCTTGAGATTAGTTTCGCGCAGATACGATTCCCTGAGATCGGCGCCGCTGAGGTCAGCACCACTGAGATCGGCACCGGACAGATTGGCGCCGCTAAGATCGCGCCCGGCGAGCTTGGCGCCGGAGAGCGCCTTCCCGGCAAGCGCCGCGCCGGCGAGACTGCCCGACGGCAAGGCCTGCGCCATCGCCGCCGTCGGCGCCATCAGAAGCATCAGGACGGCGAGCCATTTCATCCGGCGACGTTCCTCGGCCCGAACGGCATCTTGGCCGACAGCCCGCCGCCCGGCCCCAGCCGCTTCACATCCGCCCACGCTCCCTTGTAGTAGGGAATGGTCGTCGTCGGATCGACATGATCAGTGACCAGATCGCCAACCGAACCACGCGGCTGGCCGAACATCATGAAGCAATGGCCGCGCTTCACCGCGTCGGTCGGATAGGCCAACGCTTCCACGTCTCCGACGTCGTTGGATAGTGCCACCCGGTCTCCCGGCTCGATGCCGAGTTCAGCCGCGTCCTCGGGATGCATTTCCAGGATCGGACCAGGGTAGCGGTCGAGATAGAAATCGATGTGGCGGTGGTGATAGAGCGTCTGCCAAACGTGGTTGACGCGGCCGTTATTAATCCAGAAGCGATAGGTCTCGCGTTGGCGCGTTACCTTGGCCGCATAGCCCGGCCACGGCCGTGGCGCCGGTATGAACTTCGCCTTGCCGCTGGCGGTATAGAACTTGCCGTCCTGGTGCATGCGCACGGTGCCGACCGGCACCCGGTTGACGAGTTGGACGGGCGTCTGGATGCCATTGTTGCCGAGACGCCGCAACAGATCGTAGGTGATGCCGGCATAGCCTTCGGGCGCGTCATTGCCGTCGCCCTTGAAGCTGTAGCGGGCATGGATGAACACGTCCTCGTCGGTGCGCCAATCGTAATCCAGGAACTTGTTGGCCATCAGCGGGTTGCGATCCTGCTGATAGAGGCCATGCAGGCGACGCGCGAACTTGGCCATGATCGCCCAATCGGGTACCGCATCGCCCGGCGGGTCCATGAAACGCTGATAGAGCCGTAGCCGGCGTTCGCCGTTGATGGAGGTCAGGTTCATTTCCCCCCATCCGGCCGCCGGCAGCACCACGTGACCGTATTCCGCGCTCTTGGTCATGTAGAGATCCTGGCCGATAACGAACATGCCGCCATCCTTCAGCGCCTCGACCACCGCCGCGACCCGTTCGCCCATCGGCTTGCCCTGCGTCCGCGTCAGCGCGTCGCGCACCGGTTTGCCGCGATCACGCAACGCCGCCTCGATGGTTTCCGCGCGCAGGGTCGTCAGCACCGGGTTGCAGCCGCCGATCCAGAACACCTTGGCCTCGCCGCGGCGCACCGCTTCGTCGACGTTGAGCGCCGGCCGGCCGCCGGGATAGGGCGGACGCACGTAGCCTTCCTGATGACCGCCAAGACGCGAACACCCGGTGCCAGGCTTGCCCACATTGCCGGTCATCAGCGCCAAGCCGACGATGGCGGCGATCCCTTCGTAGTTCTTGAGCCCCCAGATCAGGCCTTTTTCGTAATGCAGCAGCGAACGGCGGCGGATGCCCCTGCCCTTCGGCTCGGCGATCCATTCGGCGGCGCGGATAATATCGGTTGCCGGCACGCCGCAAAGCTCGGCGGCTTCCTGTACGAACTCGTCGAGCGGTCGTTCAACGCCGAGCGATGAGCGCTGGTACGATTCGAATGTATTCCATTCCGTGCGTTCGCGCATGAAGGGAATGTCGTGCCAGCGGTTGTCGAGCACGACACGGGCGATGGCGTTGAGCAAGGCAATGTCGGTGCCGGGCTCGATCTGCAGATGCAGTACGTTTTCGGCGCCGGCGGCGGCTTCGGCGGCGGAAACCGTCATGGTGCGGCGCGGATCGACAATGATCATGCGCGCCGGCGGCCGTGGTTCGTCACCGAACGTGGCTTCCTTCAGGGTTTCCGAAATTCCCTGCAGGTTGGGGATCATGTGGGCGAGGAAATAGTTGGTCTGCGTTTCGTACGGATTGGCGCCGACGATCATGATGGTGTCGGCGAGTTCCGCATCGACGTAGGCATTTGTCAGTGCCGCCAGACCGGCGTCGCCGGCGGCGTGGACTTCGGAATTATAGGCGGGCCGGTTGTGGATCGAGCAACGCTTGGTGCCGACGCCCTCGAAGAAGAAGCGGCCGACCGCCCAGTTGTTTTCGAACCCGCCGCCACCGCCGCCGTGGTCGAAGAATTTCATGCCGACGGCATCCGGTCCCCAACGGTCGATCACCGCCTTAATAACGCGCGCGCCGAGATCGACCGATTCCTCCCACGAGGATACGGCGTGCCCCGTATCGCCCTTGGCGATCAGCGGTTTCGTCAGGCGGACCTTGGTCGGGCCGTCGGGACGGTAGAGGGTTTGCGCCAAACCGGCGCCGCGCACCGACGCCATGCCGGCGTTCACCAGGCATGTCTTATCCGGCATGATGGTGACGGTGTGGCGGCTGCCATCCTTATCGGTGACGACCGACTGCATGTTGGGTGAAATCCAATCGGCATCGGCGGCGAGTTGCTGGCGGTAATCAACGCCGACGGCGTTCTCACCGGGCGCCGCGCCGCCGTCCTTACCTTCCGGCCACTTGAAGACCTTGTAGCCGCACCCGACGATACAGAACTGACAAACGGTATCGAACCGTTTGGCGTCCTTCGGCGGCAGCGACACCTTGGTCATGGCAGGTCCGTGCTTTGCTTAAAGGATATTGGTGTGGCGGCCGTAGATCAGGCCGGTAACGCCCGTCGCCTGGACCATGCCGGCCTCGACGCGCAGGTTGATCTGCGGCAGGGATTGGCTGGCCTGGCCGATGATGATGCGCCCGCCTTTGGCCGGATCGAAGCTTGACCAGTGGCACGGGCAGACCAGCATTTGACGGTCAGCCATGTAATTGAGCGCGCAGCCCTTGTGGGTGCACAGCAACGAATAAGCAACGATCGAGCCGTCCGGGCCGACACCGCCTTCCGCCGCGTCGCGCAGGCGAACCAGGACGGCGGGTGAGTTCGGGTCCGGGTATTCGAACGGCAGTTCCGTCCCCGGCGTCAACTCGTCGAGCGCCGCCAGGTCGATGACCGGATAATCCGTGGGCGCCGTCGCGGCCACGGCACCGCGCGGCAACGTCGAGGCGACGACGGCACCGGCGACACCGGTACCCGTTGCGGCAAGAAAATCCCGTCGGTTTAGGCCGCGCCCCGTGGGCGCGTGGTCGTCGTCGTGCTGGCTCATTGATTTTGGCCCTCCCCGGCACGCCTCTGTGGGCGTTGCATGATCCGTGCGTAGTGCCCGATGATTGTCCGGCCGGTGCGACGGCGGGTCAAGGGGCATGCGCGCAAGGGGGCAGTCCGAGAACGGATCAGCGCCGAATCACCAGTCGAGGGCGACGTCCACATCGAAACCGCGACCCGCCGGCTTCATAATGATACGGCCGTCGATGATCGCATTGGTCCACGCGGTGGTCCGCTTGGTCCCACCGAGCGGATAAACATGACAGCCGATCAGTCCGCAATTCGGGTCGCTGGCCTTGTAGGTCGCTAAGTCCAGGATCAACTGGTCCGGCGCCGTCGGTTTCAGCAGGCGAACGACGTTCTTTGACTGACGTTTGAGAAAATTGACCGAATTCCCGACGCCACACATCTTGGCGTAGTTCAAGAGCGTGCGCAGCGTTGCAATGCCGGGGATGCCGATGCGGATCGGCAGTTCGTTACCGGCGGCCCGCAAGGCGCGGTCCCAGGCAATCACCGGCTCCGCCTTGAAGCAGAATTGCGTGACGATCTCGAGATTTGCGTCGGAACGCTGGTGAAACTCGTTCTTCCATTTCACCGCCCGGGCAATCTCCGCGTCCGAGATATCTGGGCTGCCTTCCGGGTGGCCGGCAACGCCGATTCGCTTGATGCCGTATTTATCGAGGATGCCGGATTCCATGATCTGCATGGAATCGGAAAATGTTCCGACCGGATTATCCAGGCCACCGCCGATGATCAAGACGTCCTCGACTTCCGCCTCGTCGACAAGACGCCATACATTTTCATCCAGGTAACCCGCGTCCGGAATGCTGCGCGCGGCGATATGCGGGACCGGATTGAAGCCCTCGTTCCGCAGGCGACGGGCGACGGCGACACTATCGGACAACTCGGTTCCCGGTAGATGGGTGATGTAGATGGTCGCTCCGGCAGGCATATAATCTCGGAAATCAGCGATTTTTGTGGAACCCGCGGGTGTCGTCTCGATCGAATAACCGGACAGAAAATTGATTACCGCTTGCCGAGGGTCGACCTCTGCATTGGGCTTCGTCGCTTCCAACATCACATCTACCTTTTATTGAGGGGCTGGCGCAGCCATGAGTAACATCACACAACTTACCGACATTCGATTAAAATCACTCATGCTTTCTTGATATGGCGCTTCACGAACCATGCATGGCGGTGGCCGTCGACGCGTCGCCAACGGATCCGCGTGCACTGCAGCATATTCATCGTTGAAGTGCCGTGTTTTAGGGCGTACTACACCGCTAACATCGTCTGTAAATTGTTTAGATGCGACGGGCCGTCGCTAAATTCGGAAAAATCGCCATGTCAAATCGTCTCGCTGACCTTCTCGAAGAAAAAGACGTGCTTCTTGCCGACGGGGGCATGGGGACCAGTATGTTCGCGGTCGGCCTCGCCAATGGCGCGCCGGGCGAATTGTGGAACACGGAACAGCCGGATAAAATCAAGGCCATTCACCAATCCTTCGTGGACGCCGGGTCGGACATCATCCTGACCAACACATTCGGTGGCAGCCTGTATCGCTGCAAGCTGCACAGCGACGAATCCAATGTCGTGCCAATCAACCTGAACGGCGCCCGTCTCGCGCGCGAAGTCGCGGACGCCGCCGGCCGGCCAGTCATTGTCGGCGGCTCCATGGGGCCGTCGGGCGAAATGCTCGTGCCGCTGGGCGAACGGGCGATCGAGGACGTATTTGAGGCCTTCAAGGATCAAGCGGCGGCGCTCAAGGAAGGTGGCGCCGACGTGGCGTGGATCGAGACCATGTTCATGGACGATGAACTCGACGCCGCGGCCCGAGCCTGCGACGCGGTTGATCTACCCTATGTCTCGACCATGACCTTCGATACCGGTGGCCGCACCATGATGGGCCTGAAGCCGAAGGATGCCATCGAACTGGTATCGTCACGCAACTGGCATCCCGTCGCCTTCGGCGCCAACTGCGGCATCGGTCCGGCACAACTCATCGACACCATCCTCGGCCTCGAGTCGAACAACCGGGAACACCATGTTCTCGTCGCCAAGGGCAACTGCGGTCTGCCCGGTTTCGACGACAACATGCGCATCGTCTATGACGGCACGCCAGAAATCATGGCCGCCTATGCCATCATGGCCCGCGATGCCGGCGCGCGGATCATCGGTGGTTGCTGCGGCACGGCGCCCGAGCACCTGAAAGCCATGCGGGTCGCCCTTGACAGCACCCCGCGTCGTGCCCAGGCGCCCACCCACGCCGACATCGAGGAAAAGCTGGGGCCGGTGAAAGTGACCACGGACGTGCCGAAATCGCCGGGTCTGCCGGCCTAAGAGCGCGGAAACGGGCTCGCGGATCAACGAATTCTCGTGATGTAGCCGAAAATCGCCGAGACGCGGCAATCACATCAGGTCGCGAATGTCCTGGTGGCGGCGCGAAACATAAACCCTGATGGCGAGTTCAGCACCGTCCGGGTCGCGCCGCGAAATGGCGTCGATGACGCCCTTGGTCATATCGTGGTGGGCGGTCGCGATGTCATACCAGCCACCGGCTTTTTCCGAGATCAGGAACCACAATCTGAGATGCAGGTTGAAGATGCGGGGAATGACCTCGGCCAGATAAGTATTCTGTGCCGCCCGAGCCAGCACGCTGTAAAAATGCCGGTCATGGTCGACAAAAGCGTCGATGTCCTCATTGTCCGTGGCTTCGACAAGGTCAGCCTGGAGTTCGCGCAATTCCTCGATATCTCGATCCGATGCCCGGCTGGCCGCGAGCCGCGCCGCGTGGCCGTCGATGATGGAGCGAAATTCATAAATATGCTGAACACTGACGGCGCTGATGTCGGAAACGAACATGCCCCGGTTCGGCAGGTGGTTTACCAGCCCCTCGCCGGCCAGCCGTTGCAGGGCCTCGCGCACCGGCGTGCGGCCGATCCCCAGTTCCGCCGTCAATTCCTTGTCCGCCAACGGCGCACCCGGCTCGAGTTCCAGGCGCGTGATTTTATGCATCAACAGTTGATACGCCTTTTCCGCCAACGAACGCGGATCGCCACCGTCGCTCCAATCAACCTTGATGGCTTCGATGGGCATTACTCGGCCGCTCCGCGCTGGACCGCGGCGGCGCCCGCCAGGCCCGCCTCGATGGCGGCCCGGTCCATGTCCGGTCCGATGAACACCAAATGGTGGTGATCACGGGCCTCCGCCGGCGTGATTTCCAATTCGCCCATGGCGAACTGCACCAGCGAGGGTGCGCCATCGACATCAAGGAATCCCTTGGCGCGCCAGACATCATCGCCAAGGCCGGCGAAGAATGACTCGAGCCCGTTTCGCGTCGCCCCAGCCGAGGCGTCGAGAACAAACGACGACGCCGGCGCGTGCCGGTGATCATCGTTGTCATGGTCATGATCGTGGTCGTGGTCCCCATGATCATGACCCTCATGGCCCAGTCCGCGATCGTAGGCGGCCATCACGGCACTGGTATCGCCGTGCAGAATGGCCTCGACATCGATATCACAGCGTTCGGCAAAAAGCAGTGCCGCGTGGGGATTCAGTTCACGCACCTCCGCACGCACGGCGTCCAGGTCAGCCGCCGACGCGAGGTCGGTTTTATTGAGCACCAGGATATCCGCGTTCTCGACCTGCGCGGCATAGAACGGTCCGAGCATCGTACGGATCTTGCTGAACTTGGGCGCGTCGATGACGGTGACCATGGGACCAATTTCGAACCGGGACCGCACGGTCGGATCGGTGAAGGTTTCCATCATCTCGCCAGGTTGGGCGACGCCGGTGGCCTCGATCACGACCTGATCGCAACCGGCCTTGTCGCGCAATTCCTCGACGGCGTTCAGCAACGAGCCCTTGAGCGTGCAACAGAGACAGCCCGACGTCAGTTCGACCATGTCCACGTCCTGGCCTTCCAGGATCGCCCCGTCGATACCGACATCGCCGAATTCGTTGACGATCACCGCCATCTTTTCGGACGCGGGATTCGAGCGTTCGGTCAGAATACGCCGCGCCAGCGTCGTCTTGCCTGATCCCAAAAACCCGAAAAGCATATTGACGCGCATGGCAACAATACCCCTAGGGTGTTGGCGACCCAGTCGCTCGTTCAATCCCCAACGGCAGCGGCGGCAGCGGCGCGCCGGGCATCCGAACGTTTAGGCCTGGTGAAATTCTCACCGGTGAAGTTCATACCGTCGATGAAGATTTCCTGGAAATCCATCCGTGCCGCCAGCGCCACGTGTTCGATTTCGCGCGAAAGCTTGAAGGCGCGGTGACGCTCGGTCTCGCTCAACAGCGCCATCTGCGCGCCCATCAACGCGGCATTGCCGGAATAAGTCAGCTTTTCCAGCGGCAGGTCGGGCAGCAGCTTCACGGTCACGGCACTCTGCGTATTGATATAGTTGCCGAAACCACCACACATCATCACCTCGGCGAGTTGTTCGTCCGGGACTTCCATGACCCGCTGCAGCATGACGATACCGGAAAAGATGGCGCTCTTGGCCAGCTGCAACTGGCGCACGTCGGCTTGGGTGATGGTGATCGGCTCGTCCTTGCCCGAGTCTTCCGTCGGCACCAGGATGAATTCGATGCCATCAACGGTGTCGTGCAGGCGCGCCGCCACGGCGGGGGGAAGTTCATCCCGTCCGTCCTTACGGAAGCGACCCGACGCATCCATTACTTTGGCATCGACGAACTTGGCGCATGCATCAATGAGGCCGGAACCGCAAAGGCCAATCGCCGGCGTCCCGCCGATAACCGTGCAGTGCACTTCGTCGTCGATACTGACCTTCTCGATGGCGCCCATGGCGCCGCGCATGCCATGGCGAATTTGCGCCCCCTCCAGCGCCGGTCCCGCCGGCGCCGAACAGGCCAGCAGGCCATCCTTGGAGCCCATCACAACCTCGCCATTGGTGCCGATATCGACCATGGCGCGAATTTCATCGGAATCGTAAATACGCGTCGCCAGCACGCAGGCCATGGTATCGGCGCCGACGAATCCGGCGACGATGGGCAGCAGGCAGACGCGCGCGTTGGGCGCCGCTTTCAACGGCAGATCACGAGCCGGGTAGACCAACAGGTCGCGCACCACCGGTGCATACGGCGCCAGACCGACGTAACTGACGTCGATGCCGAGGAACACGTGATGCATGCAGGAATTACCGACAACCATGATCTTGTAGATGTGGTTGGCCGAAATACCAGCTTCGGCACAGGCATCTTTTATGTAATCGTTAATGGCGTTGAGGATGCGGGCGCGCAACGTCTGCAGCTTCTTGTCATCGAACTGGGCATACGCGATCCGCGACATCAAATCGCCGCCGTAGACCGCCTGCGGATTGACGCCGCCAACATCGGCCAGGCGTTCGCCGGTGGTTAAATCCATCAACGTGCCGACGACGCTGGTGGTGCCGATGTCGAACGCGACGCCGTAGATATGCTCCGTCGTATCGCCGGCTTCCAGGTCGATAATTCGGTCATTGAACGTGGTGACCGTCATTTCACCACCCTGATCGCGGAGCACAGTCGGCACCTTGCGCAGGACCTCGATATTGACGTCACGGTCGGTGCCTTCCGGTAGCACCGCAAGGATCTCCTCGAGATCCGAGGTCTGATGGTGCTCCTCGACCGGCGCCACGGCTTTCACCAGGTGTTTGACGACGCCGCTGTCGAGCGTCATGCGGCCGTCTTGCGACACATCCTCGCCACCGGCAAGAATCTGATGGCCGGCTTCCGCCTTCGGCGGCATGGACATGATGGTAACATCGGCGATCAGCTTGGTCTGGCAGGCAAGACGAAAATTCTCGCGCACTTCGTCATGGCCCAACTGCACCGTATCCTGGATGGTCGGCGGCGGCACATCACCCGACAGCAACTTGACCCGACAGGTTCGGCAGCGGCCACGCGCGCCGCACGTGGCCTCGATATCGATGCCGGCGGAATGCGACGCGTCGAGAATCGTGGCGTCCATCGGCTGCGTGGTCGTACTCGTCTTGGTGTTGTCGTGCTGATCGACGAACGTCACCTGAACCGTATTGCTCATACCGCTTCCATATCCATCTGTGATCTACACTGGCGCGTCATATGGGCGCGCCCGACGGCCATGTCCAGATCATTTCACTTGGGCTTATGCCCAGGCGACGCGGTCTTCCTTCATCAGATTAAGCGCCAGCTTGACCGCTTCCATGGCATCTTTGCCCCAACCGTCGGCGCCGGCTTCCTCGGCCCACGCCGGCGTGGTTGGCGCGCCGCCAATCAGAACGTGCACCTTGTCGCGGTGTCCGGCCTTGGCGATCTCGTCGATGGTGACCTTCTGATAATAGACGGTCGTCGACAACAAGGCGGAGAACCCGATCAGGTCGGCTTTCTCATTTTCGATGGCTTCAACGAAGCGGTCCGGATGTACATCCGTGCCGAGATTGATGACGGTGAACCCGGCATTCTCCAGCATGATGGAAACGATCGTCTGGCCGATGTCATGCATATCGCCGAGCACGGTGCCCATGACAAAGACCCCCGCCGGCTTGACCGCCATCGCCGCCAGCAGCGGGCGGATCAACGCCAAGCCGGCCTTCATGGCGCGCGCCGTGATCAGCATCTCGGGGATGAAGATGATGTTGGCCGAGAACCGGTCACCCTGGAGATTGAATCCGGGAAACAACCCGTCGTCCAAAATATCCCGCGGATCAATGCCGGCCTCGATGGCCTCCGTGACGCGATCATGCGTATAGCCGTGATCTCCCGTTTCCACGGCTTTCCACAAGTTTTCCCATTCCCAGCCTTCGGGGGCGCGCTCTTCCCATCCCGTCGGGTATTGCAGTTCTGGATCGTCACTCATCGGGCCATACTCCGTGTTCGTGTTTTCTAATTTGCGTGTCTAGGCGTGGCGTCGGTGGCGCCGCTCAATCGAGCGGGTATTTGCCGTAGACGCCGAATTCGCGTTGTGCTTCCAGCATGGTGTAGATGTTCTGGATCGGCACGTCTGCGAGGATGTAGTGCGACGGCGAGAAGATGTACCCACCGCCGACCGCAAGGTTCTTCATGACCTCAAGAACACCCGCGCGAACTTCCTCGACCTGGCCACGCGGCAACAGGTTCTGGACGTCGAAGCCGCCGACGAAGGCGATGTCGTTGCCGAATTTCTTCTTAATACCGACCTGATCCTTGTTGCCGCCCGTGGGCTGCATGAGGCCGGAAAGATCGACGCCGAGTTCGACCTCATCGCCGATGATCGGCGAATAATCACCGCACGAGTGCAGCTTGATATAGATATCCGGATTGGCCTTGCGGAACTGGTCGAACATGTACTTGAATCGCGGCTTGGCGAGTTCGCGCCATTGCTCCGGCGACAGCATCATCGATTGCTGAGCGCCCACGTCGTCACCGACACGGATCATGTCGATGCCGCGGTTGATGGCGTTGACGCCGAGCGCCGTGTAGTACTCCATCAGACCGTCGAGCACGCCTTCGATCAGTTTCGGCTCGTCGAACAACTGCAGGAAGAAGTTCTGCGTGCCGACGATATGCGCGTAGGCGGCCTCGATCAGGGTCGACGACAAGTCGACGGCGATGAAGTAATCCTTTTGGTACCTCTCGCAAATCTTATCGATCGGATCGAGCAGTCGTGGGTCGTCGGGATCCGGCCAGGTGTAGTTCTTCAAATCATCCATCGATTTGATGGGATGGAAGCTGGGGAAATTTTCCGGCACGACCTTGCGCGGGCCCCAATATTCCTGGGTCTTCTCGAACTCAAGCTCTTCTTCCGGCGTTCGCCCCTCAAGCCCCGACTTGCCGTAACCGACACCGAAGTTGTTGTGCCAGGTTTCGCCGATCTCGATATGGCGATGCGAGAACTCGGAATTGATGCCGATCTGGTAGAGGATGATGTCGTTGCCGAGGCGCAGTTCCAGTTCCGGGTTATGCGCCAATCCCGTGGAGGCGTCCTCGATACCGTAAATGCGGGCCAGTTTGGCCTTGGCTTCGTGCTTCATGCGATAGAACAACGGCACCCGGTCGACCGGTTCGCGCCGAAGCGTGCGGATGACACGGTCGCGAGATGTGAGTTCCTTCATGGCGTGGTCCTCCCGTAGATGTTTTTCAGTCGGCGCCCGACGGCGAATCCGACCGGGTCCGCGCGTTTCTCTCCGATACCAAAGCGTTGCGACAATTTCATACTATTGTCTTACGCCGCTTTCTTTTTTGCCGCGATTTTGCCGCGGGCATAACCAAGATAATTCACCGAATATTCGTCCTCGCCCAAGAGAGCGCGGGACGCGAAGTAGAAATCGTTCAGCGATTCCGGCGTATTCATCACCGGATCGATCATCAACGCGTCACAGCCGGCCATGATGGCCAACTGACAGAACGTCTGGTTCATCAATTTTCGATCCGGCAGCCCGAACGACACATTTGAATGGCCGCCGAACAGGTGCACCGTCGGATACAAGGCGCGCAGTTGCTTAATGGCGTCCAGATAGTGATGGCCAAAATCCGGACCGGCACCGACCGGGAACACCAGGGCATCAAGGAAGCGGTCCTCCATGGGGATGCCGCCTTCGTCCATCATATCCATGCAGGTGACCAGATTGGCGACGCGTTCCTCGGCATTCGCCGGCATGCCGGCGTTACCGCTGGCGTTGGTGAACATCAGCGCGTTGCGCTCCTTGGCCATGCCGACCAGTTCCTGACGGCCATCCTCCAGATTGAAAGAATTGATGGCGGGTCGGCTCTTGGAGCTGTCATGGGCTTCCAGGCCGGCGAAGATCGTCTTCGAGTCGGATGAATCAACGGCAACAACGGTGTCCGTGATGTCTTGCGCCATGCGGACCAGTTTTTGAATCCACTCATAGCGCTCTTCCGGATAGACCGACATCTCATCGACACAGAGGTCGATGACATTGGCGCCATGCAGTTCCTGGTTCTTGATCGCCCATCTGATGTATTTTTGATCGTCCGTCCGCAGCGCTTGTCCAATATGCGGAATCATGAAGCTGTTCCGCTCGGCCGGATCATCCGGAATGATGTCGGTGCAATCGAGCAGGCTCTTATTGCCGTCGAGATCGACGTAGCCGATACCGGTCTTACCGTCCTCGGTAACTACCCGCGGGCTCGTCGCCTTGATCTTGCGAGTCGCATTGAAATTCTCGCCGATGATTATCAGCCCACCCCCATCAACCTTCATGTTCGATTTTCCTCTTCTCGGGCAATGCGCCAGTCGCGACGCCGGGTTTATGTGTTCCCACGTCCACATGAACGCGGGATCGTGTTCCGTTCAATCAGTTAAGCGGCGCCAGGCCGTAGAGGCCGGAACGCGACATTTTCGGCATCATCGCGCAGCTGCCGTCGAGCAGGCGAACCGGCAGGTCGACGTCATCGAAAATGCTGAATAATTGTAGTTGCTCCTCAAGCGGCCAACGCCCCTCCTCGCCATTGATCTTGTAGCTGTAACCGGGGCCGAGGCGTTGCGTGACGCGGTAACCGGCCTTGCGCACGGACTTCGACAAGGCGTCGGCGAAATGTTTGGTGGTCGTCTCGATGCCTAGCCATCCGGCGGTTTCGAA
>JAYOFM010000057.1:0-23572 GCA_038117225.1 Rhodospirillales bacterium | reverse complement strand
TACCCTACGCGGACCGGGCCGCCCTAACATTGATGGAGATCAAGAAACGCGGCGCCAGTCGAGATTACTGGAAGATGGCGCCGTTGCGGTTATGGCTCGGGCCAAGGCGGTAACAGCAATAACCACATAGCCGAAAAATTCAGTGGGCGATGTTTTGCTATGGCTCCAAAGGGTCAAAAAGGCGATGGCTTACCTTTTAAACGGACCACCAGTACGTGCACGCTTGCCGGGGCTGGCGAAATCCGAACGTTTCGATCACTTTCCGCAATTAAGAGCTTGGAATATTGGCTTTCCAGTCGTTGGTATCTAGAAGGGAAAGCGATCAGTACATCTGAGGAGAACAAGGCCTTCTCTAGGCTCTCGCCACTTCAATTCGAGGATTTCGGCCACTTGAATTCTTCGAACGACAAATCCATATCCCACCAATCTCCAACGAACAGATCGCCCGGAGCCAGCCTGTTAGCGTGGGCGCAATTCCTGACGTTCCGGTCAGGACAGATGTTCGGTTGAGTAGGGTGCCTTCGTGACACGGCGCTGCGCAAAGCAGCTGGTTTGGAGGGCCGCGACAAACGTGAAATGCTGAAATTTGCTGACAAATGACTAAATAATTTGAGCTACAGGATATGTATTATTTTATATCAATGGGTTAATGAGTTACATGCGGGGATCTAGCGGGCATTGGCATGCTTTTACCCGCCTCTAACCGCTTCCCGGCGTGCTTGGTTGTGGGCGGGCAAGGCTTTATAGGAACGCCATGAGCGAGGTCGTGACATCACCGGGAATTGAGGCGGCGCCGGCCAAGGGGGCGGCGGACGCGGCGGTGTCTTCGGCCGCCATCGCGACGGATTCCCGGCGCGAGCTGGTCGGGTTGTCGCGGGCGGAGCTGGTCGAGGTGATGGCCGAGCTGGGCGAGAAGCCGTTCCGGGTCAAACAGCTGTGGCATTGGATGTACTATCGCGGCTCGCGGGATTTCGCCGAAATGACGTCGTTGGGCAAGCCGTTACGGGCCAAGTTGGCCGAGGGCTTTCGCGTCGGCCGGCCGGGCACGGCCAAGATGCAGACTTCCGAGGACGGCACCCGCAAGTGGCTGATGCGGTTCGATGACGGCCAAGAGGCGGAGACCGTCTATATCCCGGAAGAGGATCGCGGCTCGGTGTGCATTTCGTCGCAGGTCGGCTGCACGCTGACGTGCTCATTCTGTCATACCGGCACGCAGCGGCTGGTGCGCAATCTGACCGCCGGCGAAATCGCCGGGCAGTTCATGGTGGCGCGGGATGCCTATGGCGAGTGGCCGTCGCCGGCCGACGGCACGCGGATGATTTCCAACATCGTCATGATGGGCATGGGTGAGCCGCTGTATAATCTCGACAACGTCATCGCGGCGCTCAGGATCATCATGGACAGCGAGGGCATCGCCCTGTCCAAGCGGCGCATCACCCTGTCGACTTCCGGCGTGGTGCCGATGATGCGGCGGGTCGGCGACGAGCTCGGCGTCAACCTGGCGGTCAGCCTGCACGCGGTCAGCGATGATGTGCGCGACGTGCTGGTGCCGATCAACAAAAAGTGGCCGATCGCCGAACTGCTCGAGGCCTGCCGCGCCTACCCGAGCGCCAACAATTCGCGCCGCATCACGTTTGAGTACGTGATGCTGAAGGGCATCAATGATTCCGACGCCGACGCGCGGGAGCTGGTGCGGCTGGTTCGTGGCATTCCGGCCAAGGTCAATCTGATCCCGTTCAACCCGTGGCCGGGGGTGGCGTATGAGTGCTCGTCGCGCAACCGCATCAACCGGTTTTCGGAAATCGTCAATGACGGCGGCTATTCGGCGCCGGTGCGGGTACCGCGCGGGCGCGACATCATGGCCGCCTGCGGGCAATTGAAATCGGCCAGCGCCAAGGAGCGCGCAAGCCGAAAGCGGACGGCGGCGAGCGAGGCTTGAGCGGGCGCGATCGCGCGACTTGTTTGGGCCAAGTCAAAGCCTATACTCCGCCGGATTCCGGATTGGTGGTTTTTGGGGAACGTTCATGAGCGACGAAATCAAGAAGGTCGTGTTGGCCTATTCGGGCGGGCTCGATACCTCGGTCATCCTGCGCTGGCTGCAGGATACCTACAGCGCCGAGGTGGTCACCTTCACCGCCGATCTCGGCCAGGGGGAAGAGCTCGAGCCGGCGCGCCAGAAGGCCGAGATGCTCGGCATCAAGGACATCTTCATCGAGGATCTGCGCGAGGAATTCGTCCGCGATTATGTGTTCCCCATGTTTCGCGGCGCCGCCGTCTATGAGGGCACCTATCTGCTCGGCACCTCCATCGCGCGGCCGCTGACCGCCAAGCGCCAGATCGAAATCGCCGCCGAGGTGGGCGCCGACGCGGTGTCGCACGGCGCCACCGGCAAGGGCAACGACCAGGTCCGCTTCGAGATCGCCTATTACGCGCTCAACCCGTCGATAAAGGTCATAGCACCCTGGCGGGAATGGGACCTGACCTCGCGCACCAAGCTGATCGACTATGCCGAGAAGCATCAAATTCCGATCCCCAAGGACAAGCGCGGCGACGCGCCCTATTCGCAGGATGCCAACATGCTGCATATCTCCTCGGAAGGGCGGATCCTCGAGGACCCGTGGATCGAGCCAGACGAGAGCGTGTTCACCCGCGTCGTCAGCCCCTTGGACGCGCCCGACACGCCGGAAGAAATCACCATCGATTTCAAGCGCGGCGACGCGGTGGCGGTGAACGGCGAGGCGCTGTCGCCGGCGGCGTTACTGACCCGGCTCAACGAGCTCGGCGGCAAGAACGGCGTCGGCCGGCTGGATCTGGTGGAGAACCGTTTCGTCGGCATGAAGTCGCGCGGCATCTACGAGACGCCTGGCGGAACGGTGCTGTTCCACGCGCGTCGCGCCATGGAAAGCCTGACCCTCGACGGCGGCTCCATGCATCAGCGCGACGAGCTGATGCCGCGCTATGCCGAGCTGATCTACAACGGCTTCTGGTTCTCGCCGGAGCGGGAAATGCTGCAGGCGGCGTTCGATCACGTGGCGACGCGGGTCAGCGGCACCGTGCGCATGAAGCTCTACAAGGGCAACGTCATCATCACCGGGCGCAAGTCGCCGGTCAGCCTCTACGACGAGGAGATGGTGACGTTCGAGGAAGACAGCGTCTACGACATGCGCGACGCCGCCGGTTTTATCAAATTGAACGCGCTGCGGCTGCGATTGATGAAGGCGAAGATGGACGCCGGCGCCGGCGAGGTTTGATCAGTCCGCCGCGTCGGACTTTGCGTGGAACTTGCGCATGGTCGGGTCGCGGGCGATCCAATAGGTATAGAGGCTGATCGGCGCCAGCGTCAGATCGACGCCCTCCATGACCGCCGGCCGCGCCACCGAGCCGGTGAGAATATAGGTGTTGGCGTCGGGGTTGGTGCCCTTGACGAATTCGATCAGCTGCTTCGGCCCCTTACCGCCAGGCTTGGCGTAGTCGTTGAACCAGTCGAGTTCGTAAACATGGTCCGGGCGGTCGCTGTCCGGGGCCAGCGCCAACAGATCGATGGCGCCGCCGCGCCAGCTGGCATAGGCCAGGGTGCCGACCGATTCGGCACCCAGCCACTGCGACACCAGCGCGGTTTCCGCCAGTCGCTGGAAATACTGATCACCGGCGGCGACCGGCGCATAGAGCGCGGCGTACAAACACGGCGCCGTCAAATAGACCTTGAACGCGACCTGGCGCTGGAAGCGGTTGGCGTCACGATCGACCCGCGGCACGCGGCGGATCAGAAAGGCGCTTTCCAGGTAGTCGAGATATTTGCGGAGCGTGTTCTTGGCGACCCCGGCGGCCTTGGCGAGATCGTCCATGGTCACTTCGCGCGCCGTGTTGAAGGCGAGCAGGGCGAACAACCGGTTGAGCTCGCGCGGATCGCTGATGCCGGCGAGCGACGACAGGTCCTTGTGCAGCACCCGGTCGGACACGCCGTCGCGGATGAACGTCGGCGCCGGCGCCGACTTGGCCTCGCCGGTGATGGCCTCCAGGAAGCCGCCGAAATTGACGTAGCGATGGAACTCCGCATTGAGCGCCGGCAGCGCGTTCGGTTTCAGCGACATGCGCCGATTGGTGGCACTGCCCTCGGCGCCGAACAGCTGTTCCTCGGAATCGCGAAAACGCAGGAACTCAAGAAACGTCACCGGCGGCAACACGAAGGTTGAAATGCGCCCGTCATGGGTGACCGCGCCGGTGGTGATCGAGGGCGCGCCGGCGGACACGGCGCCGACGATGCGCGCTTTCGGCCGCATCTCGGCCAGGCGCAGAATCGCCTGCTCCCAATCCTTGACGTACTGCACCTCGTCGAAGAAGACGTAGAGTTCGGCGTCCGGCCCATGGCGATAGCGGCGGCAGAACATCTCGAAAAAGGTTGCGAGATCCGCTGCCGTATAGCTCGGCGTGGTGAGGCCGCAATAGAAGACATTCCTCGGCGGCGTGCCCTTCTCGATCAGGTGCGCCACCATCTGGCGCAGCATCACCGTCTTGCCGGCGCGCAGCGGCCCCGCCATCACCAAAACGTTGCCGAGGCCGGCCTTCATCAGGCGGGTAAAAAACGCTGGGAAAAATGAACGCCTGGGCGGGTGACGAAACGCGATTCGCGTCGTCTCCTTGAATTCCCACCACGGATTATCGAAAGCCAGGCGATGGAACAGGTCGTTATCTGTGATCGTGTGCAAGGATAGGGCTCCTCAGCGCCATCCGCGACGGGGAGCCCAATTCCCGTCTAAATCAAGATCAACCCGTTGATCTTCCCCTATTGCCCAGTTTTGGCGCCGTCCGCGAAGAAAGTCAAGCGATTGAACGAAGTTTCCAAGTCATTCCGCCATAAGCGCTTTCACCCGTCGTCGCAGTTCCGGCAGGACGTCTTTTTCGAACCACGGATTCCGCGCCTGCCAGTGCTTTGTGCGCCAACTGGGATGCGGCGTCGGCAGGGTGTCGGGCAGGTATTCCCGCCATGCGGCGACGGTTTCGGTCAATGTCTTGCGCATGGCGTCGCCCAGGTAGTGGCGCTGGGCATAGCCGCCGACCAATAGGGTTAATTCGACCTTCGGCAAATGCGCCAGCAGGCGATCATGCCAGGCCGGCGCGCATTCTGGCCGCGGCGGCTTGTCGCCGCCCTTGTCCAGGCGCCCGGGGTAGCAGAATCCCATCGGCATGATGGCGATGCGCTCGGCGTCATAGAAAGTGCCATGATCCACATCGAGCCAGTCACGCAGCCGGTCGCCGGAGGGGTCGTCCCACGGCACGCCGCTTTCGTGCACCTTGGTGCCCGGCGCCTGGCCGATGATCAGCAACCGCGCCGTCGGCTCCGCGCGCACGATCGGTCTTGGCCCCAGCGGCAGGTGCGCGCGGCAGATCTCGCAAGCTCGCACCTCGTCGAGCAGCGTCGCCAAGGGTTGTTGCGTGGCGATGCTCACCAGCCCTCCGCCAATACCCGGTCGACGAACGCCGGCACCAGCTCGGTCGCCGGACCGTAATGGGTCTCGTCGAACAGCGTCGCCCCCTCCGACGGCTCCAGGTTGAGCTCAACCGTGTGGCCGCCACCCCGCTGGCGCAGATGATCGACAAACCCGGCGGCCGGGTAGACGTTACCCGACGTGCCGATGGAGACGAACAGGCCGCAGCCGTCGAGAGCGCGGAAGATGGTATCCATCTGTAGCGGCATCTCACCGAACCAGACCACGTGCGGCCGCAGCCGCCCGATGGTGCCGCAGGCCAGGCAGGTATCATCGACGGCGACATCGTCGGTCCAGGTGACGACATTGGTGCAGGCGCTGCACCGCACCTTGAGCAGTTCACCATGCATGTGGATGACGTTTCGGCTGCCGGCGCGTTCGTGCAGATCATCAATGTTCTGGGTAACCACCAGGACCTCGCCGGGCCAATCCGCTTCAAGACGCGCCAATGCGGCGTGTGCCGCGTTTGGGAGCACGTCGATGGCTTGTAGCTGGTGGCGACGGGTATTGTAGAACTCCTGCACCCGAGCCGGATCGCGCGCGTAGGCCTTCGGCGTCGCCACATCCTCGATCCGCACTTGTGACCAGATGCCGCCGGGATCGCGAAAGGTGTCGAGTCCGGATTCCTTGGAGATGCCGGCCCCGGTCAGAATGACGATGGATTGATCGCCGGGGTCACTCAAGATGCCTGCCTTGCGGTAATTGGAAACGACCATGATAATCCGTGATGGCGCGTTGCCGCCAGTCTTCGTCGTCAACATCTCCGCAAGAGAGCAGCATTATGGTCAACGTCCTGTTCGTCTGCCTTGGCAACATTTGCCGCTCTCCGACGGCGGAAGGCGTGTTCCGCCACCTCGTCGCGGCGGAGGGATTGTCCGAGAGCATAACCATCGACAGCGCTGGCACCGGGGCCTGGCACATCGGCGATCCGCCGGACCCGCGTGCCCAGGCGGCGGCGCGCCGGCGGGGCATTGAACTTTCCGGTCAGCGCGCGCGTCAGGTCGCCGGGGGCGACTTCGAACGCTTCGACTACGTCATCGCCATGGATCAAAGCAACCTGGCCAATCTGTCCATGCAGGCGCCGGACGCGGCGCATCCGCGCATCCACCTGTTTCTCGACTTCGCGCCGGACGTCGGAACCAAGGAAGTGCCCGATCCGTATTATGGCGGCCCAGGTGGATTCGACGATGTGTTGGACATGATCGAGGCCGCGTCGATGGGGCTGTTGCAGGACATCCGGCGCAACCATCTGTAGAAACAGAACACGGCCAACATGACGACCACCGACATGCTTGAACGGGCCATCGACCACGCGCTCGGAGAGCCGCCATTGCGCCTCGTGCGTCTCGGCGGCGGATGTGTCGGCGATGTGGCGCGCGCCGATCTGGTTTCCGGCCGCCGCGTCGTTGTCAAATCAGGTGACGCGACGAGCGGACTTGAAATCGAGGGCTTCATGCTGCGCCATCTGGCAACGAACGGGCTGCCGGTCCCCGAGGTGCTGCACGCCGCCCCCGGGTTGCTGATCATGGAATTTATCGAAACCGCGGGCGGTATCGACGGTGATGTCGAGCAACATGCCGCCGATTTACTGGCGGCTCTGCATGGGATTGAAGGCAGCGATTTCGGATTTCCCCGCGACACCGTGATTGCCCAATTGCTACAGCCCAATGCCGAGTCGTCGGACTGGCCCATGTTCTTTCGTGACCAGCGATTGATGGCGATGGCGGGAGAGGCCAATCGGGTTGGACGCTTGCCGGAAAACCTCCTAACCCGAATTGAACGGCTCGCCGGTCGCCTGGATCGATGGATCACCGATCCCGGTCCGCCGTCGTTGATCCACGGTGACTTGTGGTCGGGCAACGTGTTGACTCATGCCGGCCGCGTCGCCGGCTTCATCGATCCGGCGATCTATCATGCCGATGCCGAAATCGAACTCGCTTTCACCACCTTGTTCGCCACCTTCGGCGAAACATTCTTCGCCCGCTACGGTGAACACCGGCCCATCAAGTCGGGTTTCTTCGAGGAACGGCGCGATCTATACAATCTCTATCCGTTGCTGGTTCATGTCCGACTGTTCGGCGGCCACTATGTGACCTCCGTCGAGACGACGCTGGAGAAATTTGGATGCTGATTCTGTTCGACTGTGACGGCGTCCTGGTGGATTCGGAGATCATCGCCAACCGGGTCATGGCGGCGCATCTGAGCGCGCACGGCTATCCCATTACCGGCGCGCAGACCCGCGAGCGCTTCATCGGTCGCACCATCCCGACGATCATGAAGATGGTGGCCGACGAGGGTGTCGATCTGCCCGACGATTTCGAGGCAACACTGCGCGCGAAGGATGAGGTGGCGTTTGCCCGTGAACTGAAACCGGTAACCGGTGTTGTCGAGGCGCTGAGACGTCTCGATGGCCAACCGAGGGCCGTGGCGTCGTCCGGCAGCATGGCCAAGATCGAACGCAATCTGGATATCACCGGGCTGCGACCATTCTTTGCCCAGCATCTGTTCAGTGCCGCCATGGTCGCCCATCCGAAACCGGCACCCGATCTTTTCCTGTTGGCGGCGCGGGAAATGGGCTATGCCGCCAGCAATTGCGTGGTCATCGAGGATACACCGCTCGGCGTCGAGGCGGCCCGCCGCGCCGGCATGCGCGCCATCGGTTTCGTCGGCGCCAGCCATGCCACACCGGCGCTCGCCAATACCCTGCGTCAGGCCGGCGCCGAGCAGATCTTCGACGACATGGCGCGAATTCCGTCAATCCTCGCATAAGGCCAGCGCACAATCGAGGCAACCGACATGACCGCAAAATCCATCGACGCCGACACCTTGCATCGCGACGCCATCATCATTGATGCCACCTGCCCGTTGGCACGCCACCATGACAAGGTCGACTGGTGGCGCCAGGGCGGGGCAACGGCGATTCTGCCGACCGTCACCGGGCGCATCGGTAATGCGTTGTCGGGGTTCGGCGAGATCGGCGGCTGGCATCGCTATGTGCGCGAACGTGACGACGCGGTCATCGTGCGCCGCGCCGCCGATATCGAACAGGCCAAGCGCGATGGCAAGATGGGCCTGGTGCTGCACTGTCAGGGCACGGCGATCTTCGAGGACCGGCTCGACTTGGTCGACGCGTACGCGGAGGCCGGGCTTAGGGTCGTGCAGCTTTGCTATAACGTGGCCAATAGTTTCGGTGATGGCGCCTCCGTCGACGACGACCGGGGATTAAGTCCGTTCGGGCATGATCTCGTGGCACGGCTCAACGCCATACGCCTGTTGGTCGATTGCTCTCACACGGGTGAACGCACCAGCCGCGACGCGGTGGCGGCATCGACGGCACCCGTCATCATCTCGCACGCCAATGCTCGCGGCTTGCGCGACAACCGCCGCAACGTCTCCGACGATTTGATCCGTGCGGTCGCTGACAATGGCGGGGTCGTCGGCACCGTCGGCTATCCGGCGTTTCTGGTCGCCGAGGGCCAGGCGAGCCTCGATCAGTTCATCGACGATATCGCCTACAAGGCGGATTTGGTCGGCATCGATCACACCGGCCTCGGCATTGATTATTACGAAGGCCAGCATCACGTTGCCGATCTGGAATCGGCGAAAGAGAAATACGCCGAGCGCCTCGCCGAGGGAACGTGGGATCCGCGGGACTACCCGCCGCCGCCCTATGTTTTCCCAGAAGGTATCGAGACGCCAAAAACCCTGCCCAACCTGACCCGCCGCCTCGTCGAGCGTGGATTCAGTGAGACCGATATTCGAAAGGTGTTGGGCGGCAATTGGTTGCGCGTCTTCGCCGCCGTCTGGGGCGGATGAACGTCACCGATTAGCGCCCGCTCAATAGCGGGTGAGGCTGTACGGGCTCATATCGGTGTTGGGGGTCTCGCCGGCGGCGATCTGCGAGACCAGCCGGCCGGTCATGGGGGCGCCGGTCAAGCCCAGATGTGCGTGGCCGGCGGCGACAATGATGTTGGGATAGTCCGGCAGCGGGCCGATATAGGGCAGGGAATCCGGCGTTGTTGGACGACGCCCCATCCAAGGCTTGGCGCCTTCGGTATTGAGGGCCGGGAACAGGCGTTTGCCGAGGGTGGCGAAAATATCGGCGCGGCGATAATCCGGCGGTGCGTCGATGCTGGCCCACTCGGAGGTGCCGGCGCAGCGCATGCCCATGGCCATGGAATTGGCGACGAAGCGGCCGCCCGGATCCATGATGGTGTTGCGCGCGGTGACGCCCGGGTCGGGGAAGACCAGGTGGTAGCCGCGTTCGGCCTCGATCAACAACCTGACGCCGAGCGGCGCCAGCAGCTCTCGGGTCCAGACGCCGGCGGAAACGACCACCAGCGAGGCGCTGAGTTCTCCCGCCGTTGTATCGACGATGACGCTGCCGTCCGGTTGCGGGCGCAGGCGTTGCACGTCGGCGCGCACCAGGTCACCGCCCTGGCGCACCATACGGTCGGCCAGGGTCTTGCCGATGGCTTCCGGATTAACGGCGCGACCCTGATCCTTGATCAGCACGGCGCTTTTGTAGTCCGGCGACAGATCGGGTTCGATTTCATGCAATTCATCGCCGTTGATAACCTGCAGCGGCACGTTGCGTTCGCTGCGCATGCGCCAGGATATATCGTTGAGATTGGCGCCGGTGGCATCGCGGTATACATGGACATAAAGCGAGTCCTGAACCAGGTCCTCGCGGCCGGTGCCGTCGAGATGTTCGCGGAACAAATCGACCGAGTAGCGGTTGAGTGCCATCATGGCGTCGCCAATGGCGGGTAGGCGGTCGGCACCGCCGGCGCGAATGAAGCGCACCAGCCAGGGCAGCAGCCGCGGCGCATAAAGCCAGCGAACGCGCACCGGGCCGAGCGGATCGAGCAGCCACTTTGGCACCATGGTCAACACGCCGGGCAGCGACTGCGGCACGCATGACCAGGGCGAAATGACGCCGGCATTCCCGGAACTGGCGCCTTCTGCCGGACCGTCACGATCGACGAGGCGTACCCGAAAACCCTTCGCCTGCAGCGACAGCGCCGTGCAGATGCCGACCATGCCGGCACCGACGACGACCGCATCGCGGCCGTCGGGGCTTGGCTTATTCACCCGAGGCGCTCGCCACTGGCACCGGTTCCGCCGCGGCAACCAAAGCGGCGCGCCGGGCCCAGATTTGCTGCAGCACCACCGGTGCCGCCAACGCGATGGCCCACAGGTCACTTTCCAGGCCGGGCGCCACCATCATGATGCCGGCGAGCGCCATCAGGGCACGCATCGGCCCCGGCATGGGTGCCAGGAAGTAACCCGCCACCGTTGTGGCGACCATGAACACGCCGAGAGCGCAGGTCAGTGAGGTTTCCAGAAACGCCGACCAGGTGAAATATTCCGGCAGCACGATCAGCATGGCCGGCGAATAGACAAACACCATCGGCACCATCAATTTGCCGATGCCGAGCGTGAAGGCCGAACAGCCGGTGCGGAACGGATTGGCGCCAGCGATTCCCGCCGCCGCGTATGCGGACGCACAGACTGGCGGCGTGATTTCTGATATCACCCCGTAATAAAGCACGAACAGATGCGACGCCAACGGCGGCACCCCAAGCTTGCCGAGCGCCGGCTGCGCCACTGTCGCCAGCATGATGTAGAGCGCCGTCGTCGGCAGGCCGGCTCCCATCAGGATGCAGGTGACGGCGATCAGGATTAGCGAGATGAAAAGCGTCAGGCTTTCCAGCGAGAATGTCGCCAGCGGGAACCAGGCGATCAGCGGATGCACGGCCTCGGCGATGCCGAGTGCCCCCGTCGTCACCATGAATCCAAGCCGGAAACCCAGGCCGGTGGAATTGACGACGCCGACGACGATGCCGATGGCGGCGCACACGGCGCCGACGGCGAGCGCGTATTTGACGCCGAGCAGGCAGCCGTCGATGACGTCACGGATATTGAGGCGATGCATGGGATTGATGAAGCCAATGACCAGGGCCGACGTAATGCCCCAGAATGCCGCCATATGCGGCGAGAAGCCGCTGAACAGCACGTAGACCAGGACAACCAGCGGTACCGCCGTCGGCCATCCTTGTTTGATCACGGCAAATAGTTTGGGAATCTGATCTTCCGGCAGCCCTTCGAGGCCGAGACGTTTGGCCTGGAAATGGACGATCGAAAGCACGGCGATATAGTGCATGGCGGCAGGCACGATGGCGGCGAGTACCACGGTCGTGTACGGCACCTCGAGGAACTCCGCCATGACGAAGGCGGCGGCGCCCATGATTGGTGGCGTGATCTGGCCACCGGCGCTGGACGCGGCCTCGACGGCGCCGGCCAGATGCGGCGGGTAGCCCATGCGTTTCATGTTGGGAATGGTCAGTGACCCGGTGGACACGGTATTCGCGATCGACGAGCCGGAAATGGTGCCGAAGAACGCCGACGAGACGACGCTGACCTTGGCCAGTCCGCCAGTATAGCGGCCGGCCATCACCGTTGCCATGTCGACAAAAAACTGGCCGAGCCCCATGCGTTGCGCCAACACGCCGAACAACACGAAGTGGAACACCACCGTCGAGACGATCCAAAGCGTGATGCCGTAAATGCCTTCCGCTGGGAAGTACATGTTGTTGATGAACTGCCCCCAGGTGATGCCCGGGTGTTTGAGAATCTGGACCGGCATGTACTTGCCGAACACGGCGTAGAACGTGAACACCAAAATGATGATCGGCACCACGATTCCGAGGGTGCGGCGAACAGCCTCCAGCAATACGACGATCAGCACCGTGCCGAAGATGATGTCGATGAGGAATGGGTTGCCCTGGCGCAGCACCTGCTCGGGCAGCACGAAGCGGCCGCCGAGGAATTCAAAATCGATTTCGTACCAGGTCACCCCGATGTACAGCGACGAGGCGATGCCGGCGGTGATCAGCAGCCAGTCCCACAGCGGCACATTGGCGTAGCGCCACCAGGTGTTGGGGTGCATCGCCATGGCACCCTCTCTCTTGAGCAACGGATAGGCAATGAACACCAACAGGATAACGCCGGACATGTGGACGCCCATGTGCCAATAATCGATGGGCACGCCGATGCCGGCGGTGACGTAATGATAAAACGCGAAAATGACCGAAAAACTGACGGTGAACTTGAGCAGCCACGGGCCGACGGCGCGGGTCTGCAAGGCGGTGTCGTACTTCTTCTCCAGCTCCTCCGCCTTCTTGATGTCGAATTCCTGCGTAGCCATGTGGCGCGCCCTCGCTCAGTCGTTATGGTCGTGAAGAAAGAGGAAGGGGGTGCCCGCTTGTGGCCGGCACCCCCTTGATCAGGACATGATTACTTCATCAATCCGACTTCTTTGTAAAACTTCGCCGCGCCAGGGTGCACCGGAATGAGAACGCCCTTCAGCGCCGTTTCCATTCGGATGGCCTTGCCCTTTGAGTGGCCCTTGTCGAGGAGCTTGCGAGTGTTCTTGTTCCACAGCGCCTTGGTGATCTGATAGATCAGATCTTCCGGCTGATCGATCGAGGTCACCAACTGGCCGTTGACGGCGACGGTCGCGGTGTCGGACTTGACGTTTTCATAAACGCCTGCCGGGATCATCGATTCCACGTAGTAGGGGATAATCTTGTTGATTTCCTTGCGCTCGGAATCGGAGAAGCTGTAGAGCTCGAAGCCCTTGGTCGAGCCCAGCTGAATCAACGATGCGAACGGCGTGCCGCCGGCATAGAAGAAGGCGTCAAGCTGACCATCGGCGAGGCGCTGCGTGCTTTGCGACAGGCCGAGCTCGTTCTCGTCGGCCTTGATGTTGTAATGCTTGAGAATCATGCGCACCGAAACCTGGGTGCCGGAACCGGCGGCGGCGACGCCGATACGCTTGCCGTTGAGATCCTTCAGGCTACCCAGCTTGGAACCCTTGGGCAGCACCAGATGCATGTCTTCCGGATACAGGTTGGCGATGACGCGAACCTTATCCTTCTTGTTGCCGACGAACTTGCCTGTGCCTTCGTAGCCCTGAGTAACGCTCTGCGCGCCGGCGAGACCGGCATCAAGCTGACCCGCCTGAATGGCGTTCATGTTGGCGACCGACGCGTTGGTCGAAACGGCGATGGCGACCAGACCGGGCACGCCGCAGGCACCACCCTTGTCGCACGGGCGCGAACCCGGCGGGTTGGAGATGGCGTTGGCGATCAAGCCGCCGATGGGGAAGTAGGTGCCACCGGCACCACCGGTGCCGATGCGGAAGAACTTCATGTCCTGTGCCTGCACCGAGTTGTCCTGGGCGATCCCGCCCATGGCGACAATGCCGGCGACAGCCGCAACGGCGAATTTGCTCATAAACTTCATTGTGATCCTCCTGATCGTGGGTTTCGCATGTTGGATTATCGACGACCCGTGGCCGCCAATATCCGAATGCATTCGCTGGAACGGAATACTATCCCCGAGGCCCAGCCGTTCGGTTGTTTCAATACTTAGGAAAGACGTTGATGTCCCCCGAGGCGCCGGACGCAAAAATAAACCCGGTGTTTCGAGTGGGTATTTGTTTTCTTTCCCTGTCCAGGGGCGATGATCGGTTACAAAAGTCATTTGTTCAAATTATAAATTCTTCTATATCTATAAATTAATATAATGGGTGTTGGCGTGGGCTTGGCGGAGGTGATCTTGAACTTGCGGCATTTGGAAGTTTTCCGCGAGGTCATGCTGGCGGAGTCGGTATCCAAGGCGGCGCGCAATCTGGGGCGCACGCAACCCGCCGTCAGCGCCACCATCGCCAATCTTGAGCGGGACATCGGTTACGAGTTGTTCGAGCGCAAGAACGGCCGCCTGCATCCGGTACCGGAAGCGTATTACCTGCTCGCGGAAACGGAGGAGATCATCGGCCGCATGGGCGCGTTGGAACGCTCCATGAAGGAAGCCAGCGGCGTTGACGCAAGCCAATTGCGCATTGCCTGCATGCCGATCATCGCCGAGTTTTTTCTGCCGCGCCTTATCGCCCGCTTCAGCGAGACCCATCCCAAGGCCAGCTTCTTTCTGGTCTCGCCGAGTTCCATCCTGGTTTACGAGCGCATCGCCTCGCAACAATTCGATGTCGGTCTGGCCGAGCGCGGTCAGGGCTCCGATCTGGTCAACGAGGAGCCGATCGAGGGCGATTGCCTCTGTGCGCTGCCCGCCGGCGACCCATTGGCGGCGAAGCCCTTCATCACGCCCAACGATCTCAAGGGCCGGGCCTGCGCGACTTTCCTGCCGGACCATTACATTACCCGACGGTTGCGCGAAATTTTCGCCGACGCCGGCGAGCCTCTTGAGGTGCGGTTCGAACTGCAGAACGCGGCGGCGCAATACCCGTTGGTTTCCGAGGGCGTCGCCTTCGGCGTGCTGAGTCCCTTGAACGCGTGGATCTACCGCGAAACCCAGCAGAAGCCCGATGCCATCCGCTTCGTGCCGATGAAACCGGCGATTCCCTACCGTTTCGCCATCCTGACACCGGCGCACCGCACGCTATCGCGGCTGGCGCAGACGTTCGTCGGCGATCTCAGGAGCGAGTTGATCGAGGTGTTGGGCCGCGTGGCAAGCGACGCATAGCCGCGCGGTCCTTACGCGGGCGCGAAGACGATCAGATGAGGCCGTGGACGGGGGTCTTGAAGTGGCCGAGGGATTTCAGCGCTGTCTTGGTATTGAAGACGTCGTCCTCGTCCATGGTGGAGTCGGGATGGATGGGGCGGGCGAGATTGATCGGTTCGAACATGGGAATATCCTCTCTCGGCGCCGCGCCATGGGCGCGAGCGCTCGGGCGCGGCGGCGGCGACGCGGCCGCGCGGTTGCAACAGCTCGGGGCTTCCAGAGGTGTTGTCCGTGAGAGAGGGTTGTCCCGGCCGCCGCCTATCGGCGCATGGCGCCTAGGCCGTCGGCCCGGGCCCGGAAACGGGCACCTGACTTCGCGTCATAATATATAGATGTTCGTGCAAATTTTCAAGAGTTGCAGGAAAAAATCGTCGAATATTCGGCCCGATCGACGAATATCACCGACAACTCAGTCTTCGTGTTCGCGCAATCTCGGCATCAATTCGACGAAGTTGCAGGGCTTGTGGCGGATGTCCAGTTGCTGCACCAGGATTTCGTCCCAGGCATCCTTGCAGGCGCCAGGCGAGCCGGGCAGGGCGAAGATGTAGGTGCCGCGGGCGACGCCGGCGGTGGCGCGGGACTGAATGGTCGAGGTCTTGATCTTCTGAAAGCTGATCCAGCGAAACAATTCGCCAAAGCCAGGAATTTCCTTTTCCACCACGTTGAGCACCGCTTCCGGGGTGACGTCGCGGCCGGTGACGCCGGTGCCACCGGTGGTCAGCACCACGTCGATGCCGGGATCGTCGATGCATTCCAGCAGCTTGGCCTCAATGGCGTGGGTGTCATCTTTGCAGATGGCGCGGTCGGCGAGGAAATGGCCGGCCTCGCTGAGACGCGCGACCAGCACGTCGCCGGAGCGGTCATCTTCAAGCGTTCGGGTATCGGAAACGGTGAGGACGGCGATGTTGACGGGAACGAAATCGCCGCTTTTCGGATCGCTATTGCCGGGTCCCATTTTCCGCAATCTCCGCGTTGCCGTGGCCGAGCGCGGTATACACCGGCGCGGCACCCCGGGCAACGGCTTGCAGCGATGGCGCCGCCTGCGCGAGCCGGTCGCGGTAGATCCAGAGATTGGCCAGCACTTCCTTGACGAAATGCCGGGTTTCACGATTGGGAATGGCTTCGATGAAATACAGCGGATCAGGATCGTAATCGTGCACCTTGCGCCATTTCGACAGGTTGCCGGGGCCGCCATTCCAGGCGGCGGCGAGCAGGAACATGTCGCCGCCGACGACTTTTTCATCCAGCAGCATGACAATATAGCGTTGACCAAGATCGAGATTGGTTTCCGGTGTGAACAGATGTCGCCGGCCCTTCCAGCGCACGCCTTCCGAACGCGCGACGAAGCGCGCGGTACCGGGCATGATCTGCATCAAGCCACGCGCGCCGGCCCAGCTCTTGGCCTTCGGGTTGAAGCGGCTTTCCTGGCGGATCAGCGCATAGACCAACGCCCGGTCGACGCTGAAGTCCTCGCCCGGCATCCATTCCGGAATCGGATAGGCGGCACCATCGTAGCCGCCACCGTTGGGAAACAGCCGGGCGTCCAGCTTGACCGCCAGCGAGGCCATGCCGCCGCGTGCCGCAACGCCGAGCAAGCCGAGCGCTAGATCGCGATCCGAATTGGACAGGGCAACGGTAGCGAGCGGCGCCAACTCACGCTCGGCGCGACGCACTTCGCCGATTTGCAGCAATGCCAAGGCGCGGCGGCCCGCGGCCTGCCGGTCGAGAGCCGTGAACGCGCTGGCCGGAAGCGGCGGCGGCGTCCACCGAAATCCCAACCGTTGTCCTAGAATGGAGCGAGCAAGCAGGCCGTAGAATCCGCGTTGATCCTTCGCGGCGATTTCGAGCAGCGGGGCGACGCGCGCTGGTTGGCCGCTTTTCAGCGCGCCCCGGGCGGCCCAGAAGGCGGCGGCGCCAGCGAGGTTTTCACCCGTGCGGGGTCCTTCGGCGGCGGCTCTGAAATGCTCCGTCGCGCCGGCGAAATTCCCTTGGCGCCACTGCACCAGCCCGAGCGTCCAATGGGCTTCCGGCACCAGCGCGCCGGAACGATTGACCGCCGCTTCAGCCCATTGGCCGGCCCATTCGATACGGCCGTGATGGAAATAACCCTTGGCCAGTTTGCCCTTGAGGATATCGTGTTCGGCGGCCGACAGCAGTCGCTTGGCGTCGGTGCTGTCGATCAATTTCTTGGCGACCAGCGTCTGGCCGCGCCGCAACGCCTTTGTGACACGGGCTTGCAGGGAGCGTGCCCGTGACCGGTTCTTGGCGTTGAGATTGCGTGATGGTGGCGCCTCGGCGCGTCCCGAAACCATGGCGGCCTGGGTCGCGCCCTTGGCCACGATTGGCGGCTTCGGAGAACGCCAGTTGGCCGGCTTGCGGCGCAACGCCAGCTTATAGAGTCGCCGGGCATCCGGATGGTCCGCGTAGCTCGCCATCCAGGCCTTCAGCTCCTTATACTTGGAGCGATAGCGATTGGGATGCAGATAGCGCTGCGCCAGCACGTGGCCGAGCAACAGGGGGTCGGCCAGTTGCTTGACCAGACGATCGGCGGTCTTCCAATCGCCGCGCTCCTGGACGTCGAATATTTGTTGGTAGCGCTTGATGTCCGTGTCGCCGAGCGGCGTCGGCAGTTCGGGATCGGCCGCCCGGACGGAGCCAACGCCAAACAATAACAGGCCCGCCGCCAATATGACTACGAGCCTCGGACCGTTTCGCTGCCCAGACTGAATATTTTGAATTGCCACGTTCCCCAAAAGCTGCACCAGCACGTGATGCCCTATGCGCGCCCTTGGGGCGTCGCCAGTTCGAATCGCATAATGCGGTGAATCATCCTGATTCGTCAACCGGTTAGAGACTTCCCCCTGAGCCAGTATGATTAGTCGAGCAGCTTGCGGCGGATGGCCCGCAGGTCCTGCCAGGCCGCGCGCTTCTGGGCCGGTGTGCGCAACAGATAGGCTGGATGGAACATGGCGGTGGCATCGATGGGATGGGATAGCCGGGGCGTCTGATAAGTGAACCAGCGGCCGCGCAGCCGTCCGACACCTTGCGTTTCACCGAGCAATGACTTGGCCGCCGGCCCGCCGAGGGCGACGAGAATTTTCGGATCGACGATTTCGATCAGCCGCTCGATGAACGGCTGGCAGACGGCGGCTTCCTGCGGTGTCGGCGTGCGATTGCCGGGCGGCCGCCAGAACACGGTATTGGAAATCATCACCTTGGTCCGGTCGAGCCCGATGGAAGCCAGCATGGCGTCCAGCAACTTGCCGCTGGGACCGACGAAAGGCAGGCCCTGGCGGTCTTCCTCCGCCCCCGGACCCTCGCCGATGAACATTACCAAGGCTTCCGGGTTGCCGTCGGTGAACACCAGATTGGTGGCGGTCTTCTTGAGCCCGCAACCATCGAAACCTTGTAGCGCCTGATGCAGTTCCGCGACGCTGCCGGCGGCGGCCGCGGCGGCGACCGCCGATTTCACCGCTGCCTCGCCGGCCGGCGGCAGCGCTGCTTTGGCCTGGCCTTTCAGCGGCAGCGTCGGCGGTGGTCCCGTGTGCGGCCGTGACGCTGCTTTCGGAGCCGGTGCCGGTGGAGCTATCGCCTCCGTCTTCGCCGGCTTCGGCCGGGACAAACGGTCAATGGGCGCGTGGGCAATGGTCTCGTCGACACCCGCATCCAGATGCCATTGCAGAACCGCGTGCGTATCGTGAAGGCCGTTGGTCATGGAGCCAGTGTAGCATCGGTGCTCGGCTGTCGCACTGATCAACGGGAACGTCGGAATTGGACTGCGGCGGCGGCGTGTCGCATGCTATAAGGCCGGCGCTAAATTGAGATAAGCCCGAACCGCCGAGCGAGGAGAATACCATGGCCGACGACGAGACGAGCGAGGATCCCATCGAGCGCGAGTCCATGGAATTGGACGTGGTGATCGTCGGCGGCGGGCCGGCCGGTCTCGCGGCGGCGATCCGATTGATGCAACTGGCGGCCGAGCATGAACACGAGCTCAGCGTCTGCGTGCTGGAAAAAGGCTCCGAAATCGGCGCCCACATCCTGTCCGGTGCCGTCGTCGACCCAATCGCCCTCGGCGAGCTTTTGCCCGACTGGAAGGACCGGGGCGCGCCCATCGGCGTGCCGGTCACCGACAATCGGCATTGGATATTGAAGGCCGACGGCAAGACTGAAATGCCGCATGTCATGCTGCCGCCGTTGATGAGCAACGCCGGCTGTTACACCCTGTCGCTCGGCAATCTCACCCGATGGCTGGCCGAGCAGGCGGAAGCCATGGGCGTGGAGGTCTATCCAGGCTTTGCCGCCGCCGAGGTGTTGTTCGACGACACCGGCGCGGTCAAGGGTGTCGCCACCGGCAACATGGGGGTCAAGCGCGACGGCACGCGGGGTCCCAATTTCGAACCGGGCATGGAGTTGCACGCCAAATATACGCTATTCGCCGAGGGCGTGCGCGGCCATCTGTCGAAGGAACTGATGGAGAGATTCGATCTGCGTCAGGGTGCCGAGCCACAAACCTATGCCGTCGGCATCAAGGAGTTGTGGGACGCGGCGCCGGAACAGCACAAGCCGGGTACCGTCATCCACACCCAAGGCTGGCCGCTCAGCGATACCGTCGGCGGCGGCTTCATCTACCATCAGGAAGCGGGCCAAATCGCCATCGGATTCGTCGTCGCCTTGGATTACGCCAATCCGCATATGTCGCCATTCGACGAGATGCAGCGCTTCAAGACTCACCCGGCGATCCGTCCGATGCTGGAAGGCGGTCGCCGTGTCGCCTACGGCGCGCGGGCCATTAATGAAGGCGGCTTGCAGTCGATTCCGAAGCTGGTGTTTCCAGGTGGCGCCCTGATTGGCTGTACCGCCGGCTTTCTCAACGTGCCCCGCATCAAGGGCAGCCACAACGCCATGAAGACCGGCATGCTGGCCGCCGAGGCCGCCTTCGCCGCCGTTCGCGATGGCCGATCCAGCGATGAGCTGACGAGCTATCCCGACGCCGTGCGCAAATCCTGGGTGTGGACAGATTTGCATAAGGTGCGCAACGCCCGCCCGGCACTGTCCAAATTCGGTATCATGCTGGGTACCATCGTCGCCGGACTGGAGATGTGGTTGAACTGCCTCGGGCTCGGCTTCCTGATGCCGTGGACTCTTGGCCACCATGCTGACCACGCGGCGCTGAAGAAGGCCAAGGACTGTCCGCCGATCGATTATCCGAAGCCGGACGGGATCATCAGTTTCGACAAGCTGTCATCGGTGTTCCTGTCCAACACCAACCACGAGGAAGACCAGCCGATCCACCTGACGCTGAAGGACGACGCCGTACCGGTCGCCGTCAACCTCGCAGACTACGATGGACCGGAACAACGCTTCTGCCCGGCCGGCGTGTATGAATATGTGGCCGATGAAGAAAGCGGCGACGGCGCCATGCGGTTGCAGATCAACGCACAGAACTGCGTCCACTGCAAAACCTGCGATATCAAGGATCCGACCCAGAACATTCACTGGGTGGTGCCGGAAGGCAGCGGCGGACCGAACTACCCGAACATGTAGCTGGGAGAGGTGGATGGGTCGGCGTGAACCGATAACATGGTCGGGACACCCGCCCGCCCGCCGGCTAGAATTGCTGCCCGTAACGAGTGTCCGCAACAAATGAAAGTCGCCGCCCGCATCATGACATGTCGACCGTATCCGATTAGCGCCCGCCTTTTCGTCCTTATCGCCGCGGCCGTATTGTTCGCCTTGCCGGCATCCGCCGCCACGCCGAGTGCAAGCGCCTCGGACGATGACATCAGAACCATCAGCGGAAGCTATCTGGCTGGACGGTTCGCGCAGGCGCGACGCGATGTCGTCGCGGCGGCCCGGTATTACGGCCACGCATTAAAACACGATCCAGAGGCGCCCGATCTGCTGCGCCGCACGTTCATCCTGACCCTAATGGCCGGTGACATGGAGAAGGCCGCGGCACTGGCCGAGCAGCTGACGAGCACCGACAACCCGGTGCCCTTGGCACCGGTGGCGTTGGCTGCCAGGGCCATGCGCGGGCAGGATTGGGGCACGGTGGAAAAGCTCGTTTCACCATTGCCCGACACCGGCCTCAACGTGTTTACCAAGCCACTGTTTCTGGCCTGGGCCAAGGTCGGCGCCGGTGATACGGCGGCGGCCCTGAAGACGCTCGGTGCGTTGGCCAAGACCGATGGCGCCTCGGTGTTGCACGATTTGCATGCCGCGTTGATCAACGATCTCGCCGGCAACTTCGATGCCGCGGTTAAACTTCTGGTCAAGGTCACCGAGAGCCAGCCCAGCCCGACGCTTCGGCTGACCATCTTGCTCGGCAGTCTGTACGAGCGCATGGGCCAGCATGAGCGGGCACGCGCGCTCTACACATTGTTTCAGTCGGAACATCCCAATTCATCGCACATGCGCGACTTCATCGAGCGCGTCGGGCGCCGCGACGCCCCGCCGGTACTGGTGGCCACGGCGAGCGACGGCGCGGCCGAGGCATTGTTCGGCATTGCCCGCATTCTGCAGGCGCAAAACAACAGTGACCCGGCACTGGTGCTCGGCCGGTTGGCGCTGTTTCTGAAACCCGATTTTCCCAACATGCGCTACATCGTCGGCGAAATTCTGGAAGGCGAAGGGCGGCTGGAAGAAGCCATCGCCACGTATCGCGGCATTGCCAAGAATTCCGCCTTCGCCTGGCCCGCCGGCTTGCGAACCGCCAGCGCGCTGGAGGAACTGAAACGGGTCGACGAGGCCGCCGTTCTGTTGCGTGACATGGCCAAGCAGCGAACCGACGATCCGGCACCGCTGATCACCCTGGGTGACGTGTTGCGCGGCAAGAAGGCCTGGATCGAGGCCATTGCCGCCTACGATCAAGCGATGGAACGCGTCGGCACGCCGGCAAAGCACCATTGGCGTCTGTTCAATTCGCGCGCCATCGCTTTGGAACGGGCCAAGATGTGGCCGCGCGCCGAGGCGGATTTCCTGAAGGCGTTGGAATTCCAGCCGGACCAGCCGTTCGTGCTCAACTATCTCGGTTATTCGTGGCTGGAACAGGGGCTGCACCTGGATCGGGCGCTGGCGATGATCCAGACGGCCGTCAGGCAACGGCCGAAGGACGGCTACATCGTCGACAGTCTGGGTTGGGGATACTACCAGCTGGGCGACTATGAAAACGCCGTGCGGGAGCTGGAACGGGCCGTCGAACTGCGGCCGCAGGACCCGATTATCAATGACCATCTCGGTGACGCCTATTGGCGGGCCGGCCGTGAACGCGAGGCCTCGTTCCAATGGAACCACGCCTTGGCCAACGGTCCGGACGAGGATGTCAGGCACTCCATTGAGGCGAAGCTGAAAAACGGATTGCCCCCGCTTAAGGAAGAAGCCAAGGGCGCCAAAAGCGGCAAGCCCGCCAAGCCCAATGGCGGCTGAGACTGATGGTCGGGCCGTCGTTGTCCGGGCGCCGGCCAAGATCAACCTGACCCTGCATATTACCGGCCGCCGTGACGACGGTTATCACCTGCTCGACAGTCTGGTCGCCTTCGCCGACCTGGCCGATGTACTGACGCTGAGCGAGGCGGATGACCTGATCCTTGACGTGACGGGCCCGTTCGCCGGTGCGCTCGCGGGCCTTTCGGTTGCCGATAATCTGGTGCTAAGGGCGGCGCGCCGCCTCGGCGAGGTTTTGGAGCCCGGACGCGGTGCCCATATCAACCTTTGCAAGAATCTTCCCGTCGCGGCCGGTATCGGTGGCGGATCGGCCGACGCGGCTGCGACGTTGATCGGTCTCTCCCGGTTATGGGGCGAATCGTTGCCGGCGAATATTCTAATGCCGCTTGGCCTCGGCCTCGGCGCCGATGTGCCGGTCTGTCTGGCCGGTCGTCCGATGTATATGAGCGGCATTGGCGAGCGACTCGACCCGGCGCCGCCGTTGCCCGCCGCCGGCCTGGCGCTGGTCAATCCGGGCGTGCCGCTATCGACGCCGGCCGTGTTCCAGGCGCGGGTCGGCGCGTTCTCGGATCCGGCGCGGCTAAGGAATTCGCCGACCGACGCCGCCGAACTGGCGCGCGCCCTCGCCACCCGCCGCAATGATCTGGAAGCTCCGGCACGGACCATCGCCCCGGTGATTGGTGAGGTGTTGGCCGCTCTCGAGGCGGCGCCCGGCTGTCTTCTGGCCCGCATGTCCGGCAGTGGCGCCACCTGCTTCGGTTTGTTCGCCGATCGTGATGCGGCCATCTCAGCCGTTGCCGACATTGACGCCGCTCACGCCGAATGGTGGGGGGCCGCCGGCGTCCTTGCCTGACGCGTACCTTCGCCGCGACGCACGGGTGCGAGAAGGGATTGCCGCCGGCCGAATGAAACCTTATTAATCGCACCGTTGGGGCGTAGCCAAGTGGCCTAAGGCACCGGCTTTTGATGCCGGCATTCGGAGGTTCGAATCCTCCCGCCCCAGCCATTTCCTAGGATCGTATCTCGACGGGTTTGTTCTTGGTGCGTTTGCGGCG
>JAYOFM010000056.1:16213-23733 GCA_038117225.1 Rhodospirillales bacterium | reverse complement strand
ACGACGACCCGCGCCTGCGCCGCCGCCGCTTCCGCCTGCGCGGCGGCCACGGCATCGGTCTTGTCGAGAACCGCCTGCAACGCGGCCGCGGTCTCGGCCGTCTCGGTATTGAACAGGGTGTCGGCGGCGTTGAACAACTGCAACGCGCCGTTGGCATTCGGATTCGTCGGGTCGTTGCCATCGAACAGGGTCTGCACCGTGTTACGCGTCGTCGTCACGGTGCCGATGGCGTCGGTGAAGGCGTCCTTGATCTGGTTGCGCAGTGTCAGCACCGATTCGGCGTTGGCGAGGCGCTGTTCTTCCAGCAGAATCTGCGCCTTGAGGACATTATTGGTCGGGTCGGCGATTAGTTGCGCGCGCAACCCGGTCGCCGTTTCGACGACACCTGTCGTGCGCGGGTCGTCGCCGCCATCGAGCAGGAAGACCTGCGTATCCTTGTCGAGCTGTGCCGCTTCTTGCAACGCGAAGGCGCCGGTCGTGGGATTGTTAACAGTCGTCGTCAACTCGGCGAGCTTCGAATTTAATGTCTCAAGCCGCGCGCTCAATTCATCGCGGACGACCAGCTTGGCCAATCTGTCGGTGCGCGCCGCGTTCAGTTCCGCAGCCTCATTCAAGCTGCTCTGACGCAGATTGGAGAGTTCGTTCTCTCGGCTGGTCACTGCCGCGTCCGCGGTGCTCAACGCGGAGTTTGCCGCACCGGTCAACCAATTGACCGCAATACCAAATGCGTCACCGAGCGTGTCAATGGAGGCTTGAATGAAGCTCTCGCGCTGGGCCACCTGGTTGGCGATGTCGCGAATTTGGAAGGCGATCGCCACTTCCTCGGCGAATCCGGACGAGAGCGCGAGACTCTCGGCGAGGTCGGCGGCGTCCTCGGTTTGCGTTTTCAGTTCGCGGATGCGATCCCGGTGCTCTTCGGCGCGAGCCTTGAACGGGTTCGCCGCAGCGGTCGCATCGGCATCGACCGTCCCCTGTGGATCGCCCCGTTCCTTGGCCGTAAAGCCCGCATCAATGGCGGCATCGGTACCGCTGCTTACTTCCGTATTCGCGGAATTCAGCTCAGTCGTCGCCTCGGCGTCAGCGGCTTGGGCTGCCGCCAGGAGATTTTCGAGGACCGCGAGATTGGGGGGCGTCGGGTCCTCGACGACGACATTGGCGATGATATCCTGAACTGTCGTCGTCGCGGTGAGGACGAACGGAACGTCATCCCGGAAGTCATTGAAATAATTGACAAAAATATCGAAATCCAACAAGTCGGCGAGTTCATCGGCGAGATCATTGAGTTCGGCGGCCAACTGCACGAGCTCATCAAGGATGTCCGCCTGCAGTTGTTGCTGAAATTCCTGCTCGGCCTCGGCTTGCTGAAGGATATCCTCGATCACCTCGGCTTCTTCCTGAGCCGCTTCTTGCCCCTCGCCCTCCTGCTCAGCCGCCTGCTCAGCCGCAACGGCGGCCGCTTGAATTTCCTGCACAGCGGCCTGGGCGGCGGCATTAAAATCCGCCTGCAGCGCCTGCGCCGCGTTGGGCAGGGCGGAGATGGAATTACCGAACGCCCGCGCGACATCGTTGGCATCCATCTGAAACGGTTCCGAGACCGTGCCGTCGCTGCCGATGTTGACCGCCGTGCCGGCGGTGTTGACGACGGTGGTTGAGCCGTCGTTGTTGGTGAAGGTCATTTCGCCGACGAGACCGCCGCGCTCGGCGAAGATGGCGCCGGTGACCGAACCGTCGTCGCCGACCTTGATGCCGCCGGCCGTGCCACGAATACCGATGGTGGCGCTTGGCGTGTTGATCGACATGGCGCTGGTGTCGGTCTTGGCGATCTGGCCGGAAACGAAGGTCAGCGCGCCCTGCAACAGCGAGACCGCCTGGCTGCCTTTTTGTTCGGCCGGGTCGTAGACCATTTCGTCGAGCACCATGCGGCCGGAGTCACCGAGCGCGAAGGTGCTTTCATCCTGGAACACCAGACCGACCGAGCCCTTCTTGCCGGTTTCCAGAATATCGCCCTGGTAAACCGGATCACCGACTTTCAGCACCACGGTTTCGCCGGTGACGCGGGTCACCTTGACCTCGCCGTCGAGGGTTTCAACGGTGCCGATGGCCTGTGCCTGGGCCAGTTCGGCGGCGTTGGCCTGGGCGATCTGGAAGCCGAACGCGCGCGGGCCGGCGAGTTGCGTGGCGATGTCGGCGGAGAGCACGATGCCGCCACCCTCGACGGTCAGGTCGGGGGGATTGTCGGTGGCGAAGAAATCACGGACGACGGCGCGCTGGCCTTCGCGGCCGGTAACGATGAGGTCGGGGCCGGAGCGGTCGAACTCGGCCATCAGGAACCACGAACCGCCCGGAATGATGACGGTTTCGGCCCCCGCCCCGGCGTTGACGATGCTCAGCCCCGCGGCGTTGACGACGGCGGCGCCGCTGGCGGCGGCGCCCTCCGATGCCCTGTTGCGATCCTGATTGCGTTCGTCATCCGGTGGAATGACATTCATGGTCGATAACTCTCCGGCCGTGCCATCCTGGAACGTCGCATTCTTGCGGCCGTTGCCACTAGGCGTTTAGCCCCCCCTTGCCGGCGCGGATGACAGCGTCCCGTCATCCTTTGAATTTCCGGGCTTTTGGGACCGTTCTCATCATCGCGGATACGCCGCAACGGTGCTGTGATGGGCATCACTATGCGGCGAATCCAACCGATTCTAATCGAAACAGAAGACAGTTGAAATAATCTTTAGAGTCAACGGCTTCGGAAAATTTCTTCAGCGAATCGTTAATATTTAAAATAGCTAATGTTCATCGCGCGACCGCGTTGGAGCCAGAAGTGGTCCAGGAGTGTTTGGGGCACACCGAATTGGCGTGCTAGCATCGGCGCATGATCAACGTCCGATTTCGGAAATCCAGCATTCTTGGATTGGCTCTATTGGCTCTACTCGGCGTCCCGACCGCTCTCGCCAGCGCCGCCGATACCATTCTGCAAGGCCAGGCGACGGTCGTCGACGGGCGCACGCTGAACATTGGCGGCACGCGACTTCGCCTCGCCAACATCGATGCACCCGATCCATCACAGCCCTGCCAGTGGCCGAACAAGGAAATCGATTGCGGTAATGTCGCCCGCACCGCACTGCTCGATCTGGTCGCCGGGACCGAGGTGACGTGCCGCGTCGATGATCGTGGCGCCGCCGGGGTCGCCCTATGCCGCGCCGGTGACTTCGATGTCGCCGCCAACATGCTGCACACCGGCTGGGCCGTCGCCGCCGAGGGCGCGCCGGCGGCCTATCGTCGCATCGAGGCCAAGGCGCGCGCCGCCAGGCGTGGTCTGTGGAAGGGCACGTTCGAGATGCCGTGGATTTGGCGCCGCCACCAATGATCCCCGCGACGGTGCCGCACAATGAGGTCCTGACTGGGCTTGAGAACGTCGAATGGGTGTTCGGCTATGGCTCGCTGATGTGGGATCCGGGATTCGCGCATATCCGCGCCTGCCCGGCCCGGCTTGACGGTTATCACCGGGCATTCTGCCTGTATTCGCACCATTACCGGGGCACGCGCGAGGCGCCGGGGTTGGTGCTCGGGCTTGACCGGGGCGGCAGTTGCCGGGGCATCGCCTTTCAGGTGGCGGCGACCGACTGGCGCGCCGCCGTCACCTATCTGGATGAACGCGAACTGATCGGCTACGCTTATATTCCGCGTATCGTCGATATCGTCGTCGAGGACAAACCCGTCGCCGCCTATACCTTCGTCGCCGACGCCGAGCATCCACTTTACGCCGGCGATCTGGGTGTCGAGGGCTCGGTCGATCTGATCATGAACGCGGCCGGACGCAACGGCCTCAACCGGGATTACCTGATCCGCACGGTGCGCAAATTGGAAGACGAGGGCTTCATCGACCCGCCCCTGCACGACCTGCTAGCCGCGGTCGAACGGCGGACGGGCGCGCTGGACATGGGGGCCGGCATCTAATGATTCATCATCAGTTAACCATTGTCGCGCTAGAATTTCTCGGGTGCTAAAATGCCCGTCGATCGTCGGGCACACCGACCCGAAACAGCAGCGGACAAAGTCGATGACGGAAAACCTCAACGCGGCGGAAATCTATCGCACCGCCAACCTGTTGATTGACACCTACGGCGAAATGGCCCCGGTCGGCGCCTTCGTCCGCGCCGATCAGCTGGCCGACGATGGTGACCTGTTCGGGCGCGCGGTGTGGCTCAGCGTCGCCCGCGTCGCCGAGGACCTACTGTCCAGCGGTCTGCCGGACGGCGCCATCGTTCACTAACTGTTGAAGGCGGATCGGCGGATAACCGCTGGCCCAGCCCTCACCGACGCGCCACCATGATCGTCAAGGCGCGGCCGTTCCGAGGCCGCCGAATGCGGCGATCATTTTATGCATGATGCTCCACGCCTGCTCTCCATTGCCACCGCCGTACCGCAGCACGTGCTGCGGCAGGAAGATGTGCGCGACTGGGCCGGCGATCTGTTCGGCAGCACGCGGGGTAATATGGCGCGACTGCTTCCCGCGTTCGACAATGCCGGCATCGATACCCGCTATTCCTGTGTGCCCCTGAATTGGTACGGCGAGGATCACGGCTGGCGTGAACGCAATGCCCTCTATCTCGAACATGCCACCGCGCTCGCCGGCGAGGCAGCGACGGCAGCGCTGACCCGCGCCGAAATGGCGCCAAGGGAAATTGACGCTGTGGTCATGGTATCGACCTCCGGTATCGCCACACCAAGCCTGGACGCCCTCCTAATCAATGCGATCGGGCTGCGCGCCGATGTGACGCGATTGCCGGTTTTCGGTCTCGGCTGCGCCGGCGGCGTACTCGGCCTCGGCCGCGCGGCGGCATTGGCGAAAGCGCGCCCAGGCTCGCGGGTCTTGCTGGTGGTGGTCGAATTGTGCGGACTCACCTTCCGGCGCGGCGACACCTCGAAAAGCAATGTCATCGCCACCGCGCTGTTCGGTGACGGCGCAGCAGCCGCATTGGTATCAACCGCCGGCAAGGGCCCCCGGGTGACCGATTGGGGGGACCACACATGGCCCGACACGCTCGGCGTGATGGGTTGGTCGGTGGAGGACGATGGCCTTGGCGTGTTGTTCTCGCGCGATATTCCCACCATTGTCGAGCACGAGTTTCGAGCGGCGGCCGAAGGCTACCTTGCGCGCGACGGCCTCGGCTTTGGCGATATGGATGGGTTCATCTGCCACCCCGGCGGCGCCAAGGTGGTGGGGGCGCTGGAACGCGTCCTCGGTCTCGACGAGGGCGGCCTGACGGAAACCCGCGCAGTGCTGCGTGATTACGGCAATATGTCGGCGGCGACCGTACTGTTCGTGCTTGAACGCGTGCTGACAGCGGGATTGGCGGATGGACGATATCTGATTTCGGCGCTTGGTCCCGGCTTCAGCGCCGGCTTCGCCACGCTTGAGGCGCCATGAGCGGCCTCTGGATTATTCTCGCTCTCGTCGTAACGCAACGGCTGTCCGAGCTGGCCCTATCGGCACGCAACACGCGGGCTTTGTTGGCGCGCGGCGGTGTCGAGGTGGGCGCCGGTCACTATCCAATGATCGTCAGCGTGCATGTCGCGTGGCTTGCTTGCCTAGCGCTGACGGTTCCCGCGGACACACAGATCCACTGGACATGGCTCACTGGCTTCCTGGTTCTGCAGATCGGACGCTGTTGGGTAATCGCCACGCTTGGCCCCTACTGGACGACACGGATTATCAGCCTCGCCGACGCGCCACTGGTGCGGCGCGGCCCCTACCGCTTCATGCGCCATCCCAACTACGTCATCGTCGCGGCGGAGATCGCGGTGTTGCCGATGGTGTTCGGCGCCTGGCGCCTAGCATTGGCATTTTCGCTGCTCAACGGCGCGGCATTGGCTTATCGCATCCGCGAGGAGAACAAGGTGCTGGCGACGCGCCGAGGCGCCTAGGGCCGCATGATCAATCGATCACCATCGACCGAATAACCGGACAGCCGGTTGAGAAAACTCATGCCAAGCAGCGATCGATTCATGTCAGCGGAGTTGACCGAGGCACGCACGTCGTCAAGCACGATCGAGCCGATTGCGAGGCGGTTCAGGCGTATCGGCGCGCCGGCAACATTGCCGTTGGCGGTTCGATAGGTCCGGGTGAAGGCAAGGGTCGCCGGATCGAGACCGATGCGGCGGGCGTCGGCGGGACTGAGCACGACATCGCTGGCACCGGTATCGACCAGAAAGCGAATGCGGGCATCGGTTCCGCCGTCACCACGCACCGCCGCCTCGACGACGAAATGGCCGTGGTTTCCGGCATGGATGACAACGCCGCCGTCGATGCCGGCGACCGGCGCGTGCGGCACGACGGCGCCGGCGACGCGATCCCACACGCTCCGCATATCATGCCGAAAGGCATAGCCCGTAATCAGCACGGCGAACGCGACAACCCAGATGGCCGCCATGCGCGCGGCCCTGCCCCAGCTCATGCCGCGATAAAGCACGGCACTGGAGCCGACCAGCAGCAGAATCAGCAGGCTCTGCACGAGATCGATCTGGCCATCGCGGCCGGTAACAGCATCGGGAAACCGCCAAATCAGCAGCAACACGACGACCGTCGCCGCCGCCGCGGCGATCAATCCGTAAACCCACGGACGTTTCACGGGGCGACGCAGCTGTATTCGCTGATGCGGCTTTGCAGCAACAACAGCGATGGCCGTGCGGGACCACTCTTGACGCGCCGCGCCTGCTTGCCAAATTGCGCGCAGTGACGTTCCGCCTGCATGTCGGCGATGCCGATCTGATTGACGGCGTGTTCGATGACGACGCCGCTATCATCCCCCGAAAGCTGTGCACACCCGGTCACTAAGATAAAAACTGCGAACATTGCGGCAGCGAGGCCTTGGGGGTGTTTTCGATGCCCCGGTCTGGATCGAATTTCGCGATTCAAGTGCGGCTCCTTTGCAGTCAACTCACCGGACGACGGCGATCCAGCCAATGTTTCTTTCTTTGAGTGTAGTCCAGGTACCCTGGATTTGGTACGCTGCGGATCATGTGATGGCGCGACGGCGGGCAACGGCGCGCTGATTTGGATCGTGTCGAGGTGCCCGCAATGGAACTTGATAACAGCTTTCCCGATCTGTTTCCCGAGGAACGACAGCGTCTGCGTGACGGCTCGGATATTCTGACATTCAAGACTGGTGATCAGGTCATCATGCAGGGCCAAGTGGTCAACAGCCTGATGATCATTCGGTCCGGCCAATTGCGGGTCACGCAGGTCTATCTTGACAGCCTGATGGCGGAATTCGTGGCACCGCTGGGTCCCGGCGACGTGCTGGGCGAAATGTCATTCGTCGATGGAGGAAAGGCCAGCGCCACATTGATCGCCGACGGTGACGTGGAGATCGTTTCCCTGCCCCGAGAAACGATCAATACGTTGATGGCCGAAGACGCGGCGTTCGCCGGGCGTTTCTACCGCTCGCTTTTCCTCGATCTGGCCCGCCGCCTGCTATCATTCTTCCAGCGGCTAGTGCCGAACGACGTTTTCACCGATTTAC
>JAYOFM010000056.1:0-16113 GCA_038117225.1 Rhodospirillales bacterium | reverse complement strand
CGCCTGCTATCATTCTTCCAGCGGCTAGTGCCGAACGACGTTTTCACCGATTTACGATGGAGAAACCCATGAGGAATACCCTATTCGCGCTGGCACTCGTCGCCGTGCTTCCGCTCGCCGGCCCTGCCCATGCCTTCCAATGCCCCGTTGACATCGCGGCGATCGACAAAGTGCTGGCCAAGACCGGCCCCATGTTGCCGGCCGATATCAAGGGCAAAGTTGTCGAGCTTCGAAATCTAGGCGAGAAACTGCACCAGGGTGGTGACCACAGTGGCGCCGTCGATGCTCTGGCAAAGGCGCTGAAACTGCTTGGTCAATAATCGTATCGCCTCGCTTCGAACATGATTACAACTGAAGGAGCGTTGATTTTTCCGCGTTCCTTCAGTTTGTGTTAAGATCAACGGCGTATCTGCGCACGCAGTCAATCATGGGGTTATAAACCAATGCCCCAGGCGTTATCGAGTTTCCAACGATGGTGGACGAAATGACAGACGAAATCGCCACGGTCAGCACGATCATCATCGACAACGAGGAACTGATGCGACAAGTGGTTGGCACGGCGTTGATGTCCTTGGGTTGCGACATCGTCGGCGAGGCGGCGCACGGTCGCGATGGCATAGATCTGTTCGTGCGCACGTCGCCGGATCTGGTGCTGCTCGATATGCGTATGCCGGTAATGGGTGGCATGGAGACGCTAAAGGCCCTACTGGCAAAGGATCCGGACGCCTATATCGTCATGCTGACCGCCGTCGATGACGCCGACGCGATCGAGGAGTGTGTGATCGCCGGGGCCAAGGATTACATCCGCAAGGGAATGCCGATCGACAAGATGATCGAACGGCTGCAGAAACACGTCATTCGTCTGCGCGGAGTCGAAACCGCCACCGCCGGTTGACGGTCGGCGTTACTTAAAGGCGCGCGGATCGGGGCCGGGTTTACCAAAATAGTAACCCTGGCCATATTTTACGCCGCACTCACGCAGAAACGTCGCGAGTTCCTTGTCCTCGACCATCTCGGCGATGGTCTCGACTCCGGTTTCCTTACACAGGGACGCCATGGAACCAAGGAACGCCTTGCCCTTAGTGGTGGCATAAGCCCGACGGACAACCTGGCCATCGAACTTCACCACATCGATATCGAATGAATTAAGGTAATCAAAGCTCGCGGCGCCAGCGCCGAAATCGTCCAGGGCGACGTGGAACCCGCGTTCGCGGAACTGCTGAATATTGGCATTGACCCGTTCGAATTCCGTAATCGCCGCCGACTCGGTTATTTCCAATGAAATCATACTGCTCAAATTTTCCGCCTTGCGCAGCAACGCGCTCAGCTCACGCACGAAATCGTCGCTGCTGATAGAATGTCCCGATACGTTTACCGCAATTGGCGGCAACTTCGGTCCAATGGCGGCTTGGTTGATCAGATCGACGGATTTGCGCGCCACGGCGAGATCGAATTCGGCGATAATGCCGATTTCTTCCGCCAAGGTGATCAACTCGTAGGGCGAATCACCGGCGAAGTCACCGCGGAAGCGGGTCAACGCCTCGAGATGATGAACCTTTTCAGTCGTCAGATTACAGATCGGCATGAAATTCAGATCGAAATCACGAGTCCGGCAGATCACCTTGAATTTTTCGACCGACTTGGTGGTTTCGGCCATCATGGTTTCGAACTGGCCGGACATGGATGCCGCATCGGGGGCTAGCTTGCCGTCGGTGAACTTCCGCATCGTATACATGATGGCCTCCGACATCTGCTCGTCGGACAAGGAGTCGGAATCGGCAGAAATGGTCTGCGCCTTGCTCGACACCTGGACACCCTCCGGTGTCAACTCACGGGCCGCGTTTTCGATTTGTTGACTGACAGAGTCGGTATCGACATCGTCGGCGTGGATGAAGCTGAAGCCTTCCTCGCCGACCCGCCCGGCTGAATCGCCGCCCATCGATTGCGCGTTGAGGATCGATCCGATGGTGCCCATCAGTTTCTCCTGGGCCTCCTCGGACATACTCTTCTGCGCCTCGGTCAGATTGTTAATCTTGACCATGGTCATCTTCGCTTCACCACCGGATTGTTGGATCGCGCGGATACGCTCCGCCGCGACGCCGGCGAAGGCCTCCTGGCTGACGACGCCGGTATCCATGTCCTTGTCGCTATCGCGACGACGCGCTTGCGGCCGCTTCTTCTGCCCGACCCGAACGGCGATGAAAAAATGATTGTCAAAATCCGGCACCTGATAGCCGGCGACGGTCGCATCAACCATCTTGCCGCCGGCGACATGCATGCGAACTTCCACGTCGTCGATGCGGCCATCAACGTCCGCCGAATCCAGAAGCTCGTACATCATTTTGCGATCTTCGTCGGCCAGAAATTCGCCGAAGGACTTGCCCGCCAGATCCTGTGTGGTCTTGCCGAGCAATTCGTTGGTCGTGCCGGCGGAAAAAACGATGTGCGATGTGTGATCGAGTTCGAATAGGAGATCCGCGCGACAGAAGCTCAACGCCACAAAGCGCCGAGTCATCCGCGCGGCTTCGCGCCTGACGGCGTCTCCTGCTTTTTGATCCGGTGCCTTGGTGGCAACTTCCGAAGCCATTCCCGCCCTATCCCCAGTCGCCTTGTCCCGATGCGTTCAACAAATCATCTCAATCGGATAAAGCCCAGTCTAATTGTAAACACGCCATCGGCGACGACACCAGCTACAAAACGTGATATATCGTTTCGCCGTGTAACAAATCCACGGATCCCATGTTTGAGCAGTCGCGATTGCCAAATCGCATGGGAAGCAACCGTACGCCCCCCTGAATCACGGCCGTCCACACGACTCAAAGCAGTGCCTCTGTTCCGATTGTAAGGATCGGATCGACAGTACGGATATGAGGGTATTCCACGATGAGTTCCCGGGCATGCAACGGTGGCTGCGGCGGGCGCGCAGATCGGCATGCCGATACGCGAAACGAATGGTGAGCGCGCCAGGACTCGAACCTGGGACAAGCTGATTAAAAGTCAGCTGCTCTACCACCTGAGCTACGCGCCCATCCGTTCCGGCTCGTCATCGCCTGTAACGCCGATGCGAGCGGGGCGGACTGTAGGAACGGGACCCCGGAGGGTCAACGGCTTTTCGCCCCCTCGGTCGGCTATTTTTGTGCGTCGGCGATGTCCCGTGCCACCGATGGCAGCGATCGTTGCTTGAACAGGATGTACGACTCGCCGTCAGTTTGCAGCGGCAGCGCCACTGAACCGTCGTCCTGAATGCCGGACTGGCGATGCTGTATGCCGACGAACCGCCACTCCGCATCGGTCACGCGGGCCAGGAAATCGTCGTTGTCGACGGCGGTGAGAACCAAGAAAGGAACGAGAATAAGCGCAACCATCTGACAAGCCTCCATAGTGAGTGTGAAGGCTTTAACGTGATGAGCCATTGTGGCGCGCGTCCGTTAGTCGCACGGCACCGGCAAGGTCATTGCGTGGCGAATTATGGCAACGCGCTACCGTTGGCCGTTATTCGGCGGCGGCATCCAGCTCGGCGAACTTGTCCATCACCCGCGTCTTCACCGCCGGAGAAACGAAGTGGCCGATGTCACCTCCGAGGCGGCCGATCTCCTTGACGAAGCGGGAGGAGATAAACTGATGGCGGTCGGACGCCATTAAGAACACGGTTTCGACTTTGCTATTAAGGCGCGCGTTCATGCCGGCCATCTGGAATTCGTATTCGAAATCGGAGACCGCCCGCAGGCCCCGGATCACCACCGAGGCACCGATCTCGTCGACGAAATTCATTAACAGCCCCCTGAATTCGGTGACCTCGATGTGTTCGGCCAATGCCGGCGGCAGGCTGGCGATCTCACGCCGCGCCATGTCGATACGTTCCGCGAGCGAAAACAGCGGTCCCTTCCCGTCATTGATGGCGAGGGCGACAATCAGCCGGTCCGTGATCTTCGCCGCGCGCGCGATGATATCAAGATGACCATTGGTGATGGGATCGAAGGTGCCCGGATAAAGCCCGGTGCGGCCGCGCGGCATCAGCTTGCCTCCTCATCGCCGCCAGCGTTGTCGCCGGCTGGCGTTTCGATGACATCATCGGCGCCATCCGCGCCGGTCGTTTCGGCCACTTGATCATGGGCATCCTCGTCGTCGTCCGCCGCCTCCTCGTCGGAAACGTCCTGCATGCGGCTGACGGAGACGATGCGTTCCTCTTCGCCGGTCTTGAACAGCGTCACGCCGCGGGCGCCGCGCCCGGTCCGGCTGATCTGATTGACCGGACAGCGGATAATCTGCCCACCGTCTGTCACCATGACGATCTGGTCGCCATCGTGAACGGAGAATGACGCAATGATCCGCGACGGCGGAGCATCCTTGCCGCGTCCCAGTTCCATGGCCGCAATACCCTGCCCGCCGCGCCCGGCGATCCTGTATTCGTAGGCCGACGTACGCTTGCCGAAGCCGTCCTCGGCAATGGTCAGGATGAATTCCTCGGTCTCGGCCATGGCGGCGAATTCCGGTTCCGCCAGGCGCGCCGCCAGGGCCTCGTCGCGCGCCTTATCCTCCGCCCGGTCCGTATAATCCGATCCGGCGAGGCGCCGCGATGCATTGACGGCCTGTTGATACTCGTCGCGGCGCTCGACACTGGTTTCCACATGGTTCAACACCGACATGGCGATGACCGAGTCGTCCTTCTTCAACCGAATGCCGCGGACTCCTCGCGACGTGCGGCCGGAAAACACGCGCACATCGGTGACCGGGAAGCGAATACACTTACCGCCGGTAACCGACAGCAGGATATCGTTGTCCTCGGTACAGGTCCGCACCCGCACCAGACGATCGCCTTCGTCCAACTTCATGGCGATCTTGCCGTTGGACATGACGTTGGTGAAATCCGACAGCTTGTTGCGGCGCACGTTGCCCGATGCGGTGGCGAACATGACGTCGAGATTGCTCCAGGTTTCCTCGTCTTCCGGCAACGTCAGAATGGTCGTGATGGTTTCGCCTTCGTCAAGCGGCAACAGATTGACCAGTGCCTTGCCGCGCGCCTGCGGCGTCCCCAGCGGCACCTTGTAGACCTTCAACTTGTAAACCATACCCGCCGACGAGAAGAACAACACCGGTTGATGCGTGTTGGCGACGTAAACCTGATCGACGAAATCCTCGTCGCGTGTCGCCATGCCGCTACGCCCCTTGCCGCCGCGCCGCTGCGCGCGATAGGTCGACAGTGGTACCCGCTTGATATAACCGCCGTTAGTCACCGTGACGACCATGTCCTCGCGCTGGATCAGGTCTTCGATATCGGCCTCGAACTCGCCTTCCTCCAGCGATGTGCGGCGGGGGTCGGCGAACTGCTCCCTCATCGCCACCAGTTCCTCGCGCAATAAGGCGTAGAGTTTCTCCCGCGAGCCAAGCAACGCCAGAAAGCCCTCGATCTGAACGCCCAGTTCCTTCAGATCGTCGCCGATCTTGTCGCGCTCCAGACCGGTCAACCGATGCAGTCGCAACTCCAGGATGGCCCGCGCCTGGGTTTCCGAGAGGCGATAGTGGCCATCGACCACCGCATGCCCCGGGTCGTCCAACAGGGCGATCATGGGTTCGATGTCAGTCGCCGGCCACAGCCGCTCCATCAACTGCTCGCGAGCGGTGGCCGCATCGGGGGCGGCGCGGATCAGTTTGATGACCTCATCGATATTGGATACGGCGACGGCGAGGCCGACCAACACGTGCGCTCGATCGCGAGCCTTGGCGAGTTCGAAGATCGTACGCCGGCGGATGACTTCCTCGCGAAATTCGACGAAGGCGGCGATGATCTGTTTGATGTTCATCTGCTGCGGCTGACCGCCGTTCAATGCCAGCATGTTGACCCCGAAACTGGTCTGCAGCGGCGTGAAGCGGTAAAGCTGCGCCAGCACCACTTCCGGCTCGGCGTCGCGTTTCAATTCGACGACGACGCGGACCCCATCGCGGTCGCTTTCGTCGCGCAGATCGGAAATGCCCTCGATTTTCTTGTCGCGTACCACTTCGGCCATGATCTCGATCATGCGCGACTTGTTCACCTGATAGGGGACTTCGTGGACGACGATGGCGAAGCGGTCCTTGCGGATTTCCTCGATCGACGTCTTGCCGCGCATCACAACCGAACCGCGGCCGGTGTGGTAGGCGGACAAAATGCCCTGCTTGCCCAGAATTACGCCGCCGGTGGGGAAATCGGGGCCCGGCACGTGATCGGCAATGATCGTATCGATGGAAATATCGGGGTCCTCGATATAGGCGCAGCAGGCGTCGATGACCTCGCCCAGATTGTGCGGCGGAATGTTGGTCGCCATGCCGACGGCGATTCCGCCGGCACCGTTGACCAATAGATTGGGGAAGCCCGCCGGCAACACCACGGGCTCGTGCGAAGATTCGTCATAATTCGGCCGAAAATCGACGGTGTCGCGATCAATGTCCTCGATCAGCGCGTGCGCGGAGCGCGCCAACCGTGCTTCGGTGTAGCGCATGGCCGCCGCCTTGTCGCCGTCCATGGAGCCGAAGTTGCCCTGGCCGTCGATCAGCGGCAGGCGCATGGCGAACCCCTGCGCCATACGCACCATGGCGTCATAGATCGCCTGGTCACCGTGCGGGTGATACTTACCCATGACATCACCGACGATGCGCGCCGATTTGCGGTATGGCCGGTTATATTCGTAGCCGCTTTCCTTCATCGAAAAAAGAATGCGTCGATGCACCGGCTTCAAGCCGTCGCGCACGTCGGGCAACGCGCGGCTGACGATCACGCTCATGGCGTAATCCAGATAGGACGAACGCATTTCGTCCTCGATGGCAACCTGTGTTATATCGGAATCGGGGGCCGCGGGCGGGGCCTGATCGGAAGGCGAGTTCAAGATGGTTTATCCAATTTTTTCAGGAGCTTGGAATGAAACGGCCAGCGCTATTTTTAGCCGCGCTGACGAAGTGAAATTGTAGCATTTTCATACCCTTGTCACAACAACGACACATCCGTCTGCCGCTTCCAATTGTGACCCGGATCACGCCGCCGCGCGGCGCGCCTGCATGAACCAGATCGCGGCGATCATGGCCACCGCCAACGGTGCCGCCGCGACCATGTTCAACGCCGCCCAGCCGACGTGTTCGTTGAGCCATCCGGATGAAAATGCCGAACAGGCGACCAACGTGAAAACCATGAAATCATGCATTGCCTGGGTGCGCGCCTGTTCCTCGGTACTGTGGGCCTGGGCCAACAGCGTGGAACCGCCGATGAACATAAAATTCCAACCGAGACCGAGTACCGTCAACGCCGCCGAAAAATTGCCGAATGCCACGCCGGAGATGTTGATGAGGACGGCGCCGAAAATGAGTACCCCGCCCGCAACGATGATGCGCAGTTCACCAAACCGGGCGATCAAACCGCCGGTGAAAAAACTCGGCGCGAACATGGCCAACACGTGAAACTGAATTACCGTGGCTGAATCGTTGAAGGTGAAGCCGCAGAAAACCATCGCCAGCGGCGTCGCCGTCATCATCAAATTCATCACGGCGTAGCCGGTCATGGACGCCAGCACGGCGACGATGAACACCGGTTGACGGGCGATAATCACCAACGGCCGGCCCCGTCCGCCGCCACCGCGCAGCGGAGTCGGGATGCGCAGCCCTTGCAGCAGCAGGATCGCCAGGACGTTCAAAACGCACAGCGTCAAATATCCGCCAGCGAACAGTACGGGCTCGAACAGACCGCTGGTCCATTTCGCCAGTTGCGGCCCGGCGACGGCGGCGAAAACGCCGCCCGCCATGACATACGAGATGGCCCGGCCCCGGAATGCCGCGCTGGCCGTGTCGGCGGCGGCGAAGCGGTAATACTGCCAGAACGCATTGTGGCATCCGAGCAATGCTCCGGCCACCGTGAACAGCCAAAAATCACCGGTATACAGGGCGTAGGCGGCAATGCCGCCACCAACCGCGCCGATCATCTGACCGACGGAGAAGCCGACCCGTCGGCCGACCCGCCCCATGAGCAGCGATGCTGGGATCGTGCTGAGCATGGTGGAGGCGAACTGTACGGCAATGGGCAGTGTCGCCAACGCCGGATCATCGGCCAGCATACGCCCGGCAAGCGCCGCCATGGTGATGACCAGCGATGATCCCGTCATCGCCAGGGCCTGGCACAGCACCAGGACGGTGACATTCCGCGTTGCATCGGTGCTGGTGGCGTGAAAGCTCTCGCGCTCGGTCACGATGCGGTGCCGGCGCTGTCGTCGGTGCGTCCGTTGACGGTTCGTGACGCCGGAAAGCGGATTGTCACCGTGGTCCCGACCCCATGTTCGCTCTCGATGGTCATCCGCGCGCCATGTAACTCAAGCAGCGACGACGCTATCGACAAGCCCAGCCCGGTGCCTTCGAAATTACGGGTCAACGCATCGGCGGCCCGGTTGAACGGTTCGACCACGACATCCAGATGGTCCTGATGGATACCGATCCCGGTGTCCGCGATGGCGAGCCACAGGGCGTTGTCATCGGCATCCATGCCGGCGCGCACATCGACGCGCCCACCCGACGGCGTAAATTTGACCGCGTTCGACAAGAGATTGAGAACAACCTGGAGCATCCGGCGCGCGTCACATTTCAATCGGCCCAGGTCCGTGGGCACATCGCGGTGCAACCCGACCCCTTGCTCGCGCGCTTTCTGCTCCACCATCTGCATGGCCGTATCCAACAGGGTGCTCATGTCGCTCTCATCTTCGCTGAGTTCAAGCACATGAGCCTCGATCTTCGCTATATCAAGTATATCGTCGATCACCTCCAGCAGATGCTGACCGGAATGATGAATGTCGCCGACATATTCCTCGTAGTTCGGCGCCCCCAGCGGACCGAACAATTTTTGGCGCATGATCTCGGAGAATCCGAGGATGGAGTTCAACGGAGTGCGTAATTCGTGACTCATATTGGCGAGAAACTGAGACTTGGCCAGATTGGCGACCTCGGCCTGTTCCTTGGCTTGCTTTAGTTCCTGCTCGGCTTCCTTCAGCCGGGTTATATCGGTCCCGGTGATCGCGGTTCCGCCTTCCGGCGTACGTGATTCCTGGACGATATACCACCGCCCATCCTCCAGACGCCGAACCAGCGAACCGGAGGGATTGCGATGTTGTTCCAGTCTCTCGGCGATCCATTCTTCCTCGCGACCCCGTGCATCAACAATCCAGCCACACCGAGCGCTTGCCGCCATGATCTCTTCGAAGGTCCGGCCGGGCCTAACCATATGCCGCATCGGTCCCGAGAGATCGGCATAACGTTCGTTGCAAATGACGAGCCGATCATCGGCATCGAACAGAGCAAAAGCCTCCTGAAGGGAATCGATGGCACCGAAAAAGCGTGTCTGGCTTTCCAGCAAGGCGTTTTCCGCCGACTTCAATTCCGTGACGTCGATAGTGGTTGTGGCGACGCAGCCATCGGGCGTTCGCATCTCCTTGATCATCATCCAACGACCATCGGCATAATTCAGAAAAACCGGTTCCCCAGGGTTTCGATGCTGTGCGAGACGATCTTCGATAAACGCCTCCTCGCGGCCGAGCGCCTGCATCACGTGCCCGTTGGAAACGGTAGTGCGCAGCATTTCCTCATACGTAAGATGATCTCGCACGGCCGCCGCCGAGCCGGGCACTGATCGGCGGTAGACTTCGTTGGCGATGACGACGCGATCATCCGCATCGAACAGTGCGAAGCCTTCCTGCAGACTCTCGATTGCACCCCGGAACCGCTCGTCACTGGCACGCAACGCCACCTCGGCCTTGCGGTGCTCGGTCATGTCGGTAATTACGGCGGCAACACCGGTGATGGCGCCGGTGGCATCGCGGATCGGTACCCGCTGTGCCCAGACGTCACGCAGCTTGCCATCGCCATAGAAAACTCGGGAGGCCGTGCCCGAGGGGCCGCCGCCCGCTAGAACCTTGGCGTCAAGATCATCGACCATACTTGCTGGCTTTTGATCGTAGAAATCGCTGGGCAGGCGCCCAACGGCATCGGCCGGCGTCGTCGCGAACCAGCGCGCCGCTTCCTCGTTGATCATCACATATCGGCCGTCCTGCCCCTTAAGGGTGATGGCGGCGCGGGAATTGTCGATCACCGTTTGCAGACGGCTCAGGCGCGCCTCGGTGGCGCGCAGGCGGCGCAGCACGACGAATAGACCGAGCCCCAGGATGGTGGCAAGAGCCAGACAACCGGCGCCCCAAAGGACCGACCATGACAACGCGGATTCCACCATGATGTCAGCGAAATCAGGTGACGGCACAAGGCCGACAAAGGCCGTGATGATCCACTGCATCTTCCCTACATGGCCCCATGCGGCAGGGCAGGAACGCGCCCGAAACGCACCGCGCCGCCCACGCCATAGGCCGTTAGAACGGGATTTCGTCGTCCAGGTCGCTACCGGGGCCAGCACCACCGCCGCCGCCCGAACCGCCACGCGACGAACCACCGCTCGGGCCACCGGTCGGGCCATCATCCGGCGCGCTATCCCACGACGGCGCATCGTCGCCGCCCCCGCTCTGATAGCCGCCATCGCCGCCGCCGCGGGTATCCAGCATGGTCATGACGCCGTTGAAGCGTGGAATGACGACCTCGGTGGTATATTTCTCGACGCCGTCGTTACCCGTCCATTTCCGCGTCTGCAGGGTGCCTTCCAGATAGACCTTGGATCCCTTGCGCAGGTATTTTTCCGCAACGTCGGCGATCCGTTCGTCGAAGATGACGACCCGATGCCATTCGGTCTTTTCGCGCCGTTCGCCGGTCGTACGATCTTTCCAGTTTTCCGATGTGGCCACCGACATGTTGACCAGCTTGCCGCCGGACTGGGTTTGGCGAACCTCGGGGTCACGCCCCAAATTGCCGATAAGAATGACCTTGTTGACGCTACCGGCCATGGTGGCTCCCTCCTCAGGTTCTCGTTATGTGATGTATTCATTCGACGGCGCTGTTTGGGCCATCATGGTTGGCCAGAATCTACACCGTGGCCCCGTGACTCGCCAGAGCGTTTTCGCGCGATGCTGGGGATAAAACTGCTCAGGACCGGGGGCGCGGCTGTAGCGGCGCCGACTGGCGCAGCTTGGCGAGCACGTCACGCACGGTCTGCTCGATCGCCGCCTCGTCCTCGTCCAGCCGCACCAGGGCCAGCAAGCCGATTTCGAGCAACGACATGCCATAGACGTACTGGTTGACACCTTCCGCCTGAAAGCGTTCCAGGGCCTCGGCCAGTATCACATCCGCCTTTTCAAAATCCGCGTCCAATTCATCCGCCATATTCATGCCTCCGGTTTCCGCTATCGAACCTTGTTGGTCGGCACCATACCCGTCGACAAGGGGCCGCGCCATAAATGACCCAGGTCAATGCCGCGCCGGGCCAGATCGACGACCATACGGTATCGATCACGCCAACACTGAGAACCCAATCATGGTTGAAAAAATTCTCGTCGCCACGGATGGCTCTGACCACGCGGAGAAAGCCGTCGCCCTCGCGTCGCTCATCGCCGCCTCGACCGATGCGGCTATTCATATCGTGCACGTCACCCTGGATGGCGCCCCGTCCGAGGAACTGCAGCGCATGGCCGAGGTGGAGGACATTGTCTCCGACGTCCAAAAAGCCGAACCACAGCTCAATAACGTTCCGGGCAGCGTCGTCGAAATGATCAAATGGGCGCGCCGCAACGCCATGAACGAAAAGATCATGGCCGCCATCGCCGAACGCGTCATCGACAGCGCCAGTGCCGCCGCTAAGAAAGCGGGAGCCAAGAAAGTCGAAACGGAAACGCTCAGCGGCAACCCGGCAACCGCCATCGTCGATGCGGCGAAGCGCGCCGGCTGTGACATGATCGTCATGGGGTCTCGCGGCCTCGGCGACCTGAAGGGCCTGATGGTCGGCAGCGTGTCCCACAAGGTCGCGAATATGGCGGCATGCACTTGCGTCACCGTCAAGTAGCCCGCGACGGACATTTTATCCCCAATTCTCGGCAAATGTTCCTGAAATGGGCCTTTACGTCGGGGGCCCCGGCAACTATCTCTGGCGGGTTGTTGTCCCCGATTTTTTTGGAGCCCGTTATCCGGCGATGGAGAGCATTCGCGTCCGTGGTGCCCGCGAGCACAATCTGCGCAATATCGATGTGGAACTGCCGCGCCACAGCCTAACCGTGATCACCGGGCTGTCCGGGTCCGGCAAGTCGTCCCTGGCCTTCGACACCATCTATGCGGAGGGCCAGCGCCGTTATGTGGAAAGCCTGTCGGCCTACGCGCGCCAGTTCCTGGAACTGATGCAGAAACCCGACGTGGATTCCATCGAGGGCCTGTCGCCGGCGATTTCCATCGAACAGAAGACGACCAGCCGCAACCCGCGTTCCACCGTCGGCACGGTGACCGAAGTCTACGATTACATGCGCCTGCTGTTCGCCCGCGTCGGCGTGCCACATTCGCCGGCCACCGGGCTGCCCATCGAAAGCCAGACGGTCAGCCAGATGGTCGACCGGGTGATGGCCATGGCCGAGGGCACGCGGCTCTACCTGCTGGCCCCCATCGTGCGCGGCCGCAAGGGCGAGTACCGCAAGGAACTGCAGGACCTGGCGCGGCGCGGTTTCCAGCGCGTGCGCATCGACGGCGACATGCATGAGATCGAGGACGCCCCCGCCCTCGACAAGAAATTCAAGCACGACATCGAAATCGTCGTCGATCGACTGGTGGTCAAGCCAGGCCTGGAATCGCGCCTCGCCGATTCCATTGAGACCGCCCTGGCGCTGGCCGAAGGCATCGCCTACGTCGACGACGCCGACGCCAAGATCGAATCGAAGCCAAAATCCTCCGCCAAGGGCGCCCGAAAGGGCGGCATCAAGGATCACGTGCCGGAAGGCCGCACCGTGTTCTCCGCCAAGTTCGCCTGCCCGGTCTCCGGCTTCACCATCGACGAGGTGGAACCGCGGCTGTTTTCCTTCAACAACCCGTTCGGCGCCTGCCCGTCCTGCGACGGCCTGGGCACGGAAATGTTCTTCGACGCCGAACTGGTGGTGCCCGACGACAAGAAAACGCTGGCCGGCGGCGCCATCGCGCCATGGGCCAATTCGTCGTCGCGCTATTACCAGCAGACGCTGGAAAGCCTGGCCAGGCACTACGATATCGATCTCGGCGCCAGCTGGTCGACGCTGGACAAGAAACTGCGCGAGACGATCCTGTTCGGCTCCGGCAGCGAAGCCGTCACAATGCGCTATCACGACGGTTCCAAGGCCTACGACATCAACAAGCCGTTCGAGGGCGTCATTCCCAACATGGAGCGGCGCTGGCGGGAAACCGACTCGTCGTGGGTGAGAGACGAGTTGTCGCGCTATCAGACCGTCGCCCCCTGCGGCACCTGCCGTGGCAAGCGGCTGAAGCCGGAAGCGCTGGCGGTCAAACTCGGCGGGCTCGACATCTCCAGCGTCGCCGAGATGGGCATCGACGCCGCGCACGACTGGTTCGCCGCCCTCGACAAGACCCTGAACAAGCAGCAGAAGGAAATCGCCCGGCGTATCCTGCGCGAAATCGACGAACGCCTGGGCTTCCTGCGCAACGTCGGGCTCGAATACCTAACCCTGTCACGCTCGTCCGGTACCCTGTCCGGCGGCGAGAGCCAGCGCATCCGCCTCGCCTCGCAGATCGGCTCCGGCCTGACCGGCGTGCTTTACGTACTCGACGAACCCTCCATCGGCCTGCACCAGCGCGACAACGCGCGCCTATTGACGACGCTGGAACGGCTGCGCGATCTCGGCAACACGGTGATCGTCGTCGAACACGACGAGGAAGCCATCCGCGCCGCCGACTACGTCATCGACATGGGACCGCGCGCCGGCATCCACGGCGGCGACGTGGTCGCCGTCGGCACGCCGGCGGAAGTCATGGCCAACAAAAAGAGCCTGACGGGCCAGTATCTGACAGGCGCCGAGGCGGTCGCGGTACCGGCCGTGCGCCGCCCCTTCGTCAAGAACCGCAAGCTGACCCTGCGCGGCTGCCGCGCCAACAACCTGGTCGGCCTCGACGTGGATTTTCCGCTCGGTACCTTGATCGGCGTCACCGGCGTTTCCGGCGGCGGCAAGTCGACGCTGATCATCGAGACCCTCTACAAGGCCCTCGCCCGCCGCCTGCACAGTGCCCGCGAACACCCGGGCGAACACGACGGGCTCGACGGTATCGAACTGGTCGACAAGGTGGTCGACATCGATCAGTCGCCGATCGGCCGCACACCGCGCTCCAACCCGGCCACCTACACCGGCGCCTTCACGCCGATCCGTGACTGGTTCGCGGCGCTGCCGGAAGCCAAGACGCGCGGCTACAAGCCCGGCCGCTTCTCGTTCAACGTCAAGGGTGGGCGCTGCGAGGCCTGCCAGGGCGACGGCCTGATCAAGATCGAGATGCACTTCCTGCCCGATGTCTACGTCACCTGCGACACCTGCAAGGGCAAGCGCTACAACCGGGAAACCCTGGAAATTCGCTTCCGCGACAAATCCATCGCCGACGTGCTCGACCTCACCGTCGACGAGGCCGAGGGCTTCTTCAAGGCCGTCCCCGCCATACGCGACAAGCTGACGACGCTGAAACGCGTCGGCCTCGGCTACATCCACCTCGGCCAGCAGGCGACGACGCTGTCCGGCGGCGAGGCACAACGCGTCAAACTGGCCAAGGAACTCAGCCGCCGCGCCACCGGAAAAACCGTCTACATCCTCGACGAGCCCACCACCGGCCTCCACTTCGACGATGTCAGGAAGTTGTTGGAGGTCCTGCACGCCCTCGTCGATACCGGCAACACCGTCATCGTCATCGAACACAACCTGGAAGTCATCAAGACGGCGGACTGGCTCATCGACCTCGGCCCCGAGGGCGGCACCAAGGGCGGCCACCTAGTCGCCACGGGAACGCCCGAGGATGTGGCTCAGGTGAAGGGGAGTTTTACGGGAGAGTATTTGCAGGGGTATGTTAAGGTCGGACGGAAGCGGCGAAAGGCGAGTTAATATACGACTATATCGTAATTAATCGTCTCTCGTTGAGCGATTAAAATTTCGTTTTTCCGCAGAAGTTGCACGCCTGCCGCCACGCTTTCTCACTTCTGGATGATTTTCCAACGCTACAAGTGCCAATTGCACTGTCCGTGGTATCGAGTTATCCGAATTTTCCATTGAACTGATTGTTTGACGCGAGCGAATATCCAACTCGGCCATCAAGTCTTCCTGGCTAAATCCCATCTTCTTTCGCCAAGATTTTAATTCTAGCCCATTGGTTGGTGGGCTCATAATAGCATCCCGCGTCGTCTTCTCGCGCGCGTATTGAATATTTATTCCATATCCTTTGATACTGAAACTCCTCGAATCTTCTTCGAGAGCGACGATACTAGCCGATGCGGCCTTCTCATCCAAAACTTGGACATCTAAATTTTGGACATTTGACTTTCGATCCTTCATCCGCCTCTCCAAATTGCGCGCTTTATCTTATGAACGTACGACTAAATTATTAATATTTAGTGAACTCCATGTAGTAACAAGATCTCGAAAGATATGGGGACACGATCCTTATCTGAACGACAGGCAAGGCTCTGGCGGGTCTTCGTGTCGTCATTCATGATCTGGCGCACGACGGCCGGTTATCGACGGAGTCTCGCGGAGACCTGCCCGGCACCGATGGAAAACACCTCTCAACACACCGGCTATAGGAAATTTCCGATTTCGGTTATGATGGCCGCAGCGGATGGAAAGGTCGTCGGACCATGTTGCGCGACGAGGTCTTGAACAAGCTGCGAGCGGACAAGGCGATGCTGGATGAATACCACATCGCCCGCATTGGCGTGTTCGGCTCGGTGGCGCGGGGCGAGGCGGATGACGACAGCGACATCGATATCGTCATCGACTTCGAGCGTGGCCGCGTTCCCGGTCTGATCGGTCTTGCCGGCATTCACACCCACCTTGAGGACCTTCTCGGGCGCCAAGTCGATATCGTAACGACGCGGACACCCAACGAACGGCTCAATCGGGTGGCTGCGGCCGAAGCCATCTGGGCCACGATCAAGGAAGACCTCCCGCTCTTGAAGGCGCTGGATTCACATCTCAAGTGCAACGTTGAGGTTTTCGAGGAATTCCTCGGCAG